>JAQGLR010000464.1 GCA_028292765.1 Massilia sp.
CTGCGCAGCGTGCCGTTCTGCGGGTCCTTGGCGCGCGCTTCGCGCCACAGGTTGCGGGCGTCGGCCTGCCTGCCCTTCCGCCACAGCACTTCGCCCAGGTGCACCGCGATTTCCGGATCGCGGCGCAGGCCGTAGGCGCGGCGCAGGTGCGTTTCCGCGGCATCGAGGTTACCAAGGCGGTATTGCACCCAGCCCATGCTGTCCATGATGAAGGGGTCTTCCGGCGCCATCGCCAGCGCCTTTCCGATCAGGGCGCGCGCCTCTTCCAGGCGCACGTTGCGCTCGGCCAGCGAATAGCCGAGGGCGTTGTACGCATGGTGGTTGTCGGGCGCCAGCCGCATCACTTCGCGCAGCGTCGCTTCCATGACGTCGAGGCGGCCGGTCTTTTCGGCCAGCAGCGCGAAGTCGTACAGCAGGTCGGGGTTGGCCGGGAAACGCTTTGCCGCCGCCTGCATCAGCGTGAACGCCTGTTCGGCCTGGCCGGCCTCGCGCAGCACCTGCGCTTCTGCCGCGGCAACCTGGGCCTGGGCGGCCGGGTCCGCCGGTTTCAATGAGGTCAACAGGCGCCGCGCGGCCGGCACGTCGCCGCCCTTGCCAAGCAATTGGGCGCGCCGCAACTGGACGCCGAAGACGGTCTTTTCGTCGCCATCGGGCAGCTTGTCGAGCCAGCCGACGGCCGCCTTCAGGTCGCCGCGTTCCTCGGCCAGCTGCGACAGGATCAACAGCGCCTTCGACGGGTCGCGCTCGTCGTTCGGGTTGCGCCCCAACACGTCCACGAAGCGCGTGAAATAGCGTTCCGCGCCGCTCGGGTCGTTCAGCTGGGTCGACAGCACGCCGAGGGCGTACAGCGTGGTGACATTGTCCGGCTGCTGCTTGTCGAGCAGCAGGAATTCGGCGCGGGCTTCCTCGAAGCGCTTGTCGTTGACCAGCATGCGCGCATGGGCGGCGCGCACCTCGCGTGCGTTCGGGTTGGCGGCGATGAACGTCCTCAGGATGGCGAGCACCTGCGCTTCGTTGTCGCTCGCCTGCGCCAGCGTCAGCACGGCGATCTCGGAAGTTGGCGCCAGGGCCAGCGCGGCGCGCGCCTCGCGCTGCGCCCCGGCCTTGTCGCCCTTCGCGATCAGGCCCTGGGCCAGCACGACATGGCCCTCGACCGTGTCGCGGTAGGGCGCTACCAGGCGCGCGAGCATGGCGCTTGCCGCCTCCTTGTCCTTGGCGCGCGACAGCAGTTGCTGCACCTGGTACAGGACGATGCCACGCGCGCCGGGCGGCGTGCCTTCGAGACGCTTGCGGAAGATGGCTTCGGCATCGGCGATATTGTCCGACAGGATCACCATCCCCAGATAGTATTGGGTGGCTTCGTCCGATTCCGGGTCGAGCTGGCGCCACTGGCGCACGGCGGCCAGCGTGTCTTCGGGCTGGCGCGCGGCCAGGGCCATTTCGGCGGCGCGGCGCGCCAGGCGCGGGTCGCGCGTCTGCTGCGCCAGGCTCAGCATGGTGAGATAAGGGCCCTGCCAGTCGCCATTGCGAAACCCGAACTCGGCGCGCAGCAACTGGTTCAATAAAGCGCTACTCAGTTCGACTTTCGGCAGCCGCGCGCGTTCCGCGTCGGCACTTGCCTTCTCCGCCGCCCGCGCGGCAGCCTCCGCCGCTTCAGACGCCTCCACAGCGGCCTGGGCGGTAGCAGCCTGGGCCATGGCCGCATCTGCCGCCGACTGCGGTTGTGGCGCCACAGCACACGCCGACAGCAGGCCGGAGAGGGTTACAATGACGAAAGCGTTTTTCAAGGCAAGTCCATGTGTCGAATGATGTCCGATTCTACGCCGGAGTCCAAAAGCGCGTGCGGCCCCGCAACACGAATTTACAAGAATTTGGTCAGATCTTCATGCCTGAACTCCCCGAAGTAGAAGTGACCCGGCGCGGGGTCGCACCGCACCTGGAAGGTCGCGTGGTCGAACAGGTCGTGTTTCGCCGCGAGGGGCTGCGCTGGCCCTTCCCCGCGCACATTGCCGAGGTGCTGGTCGGGCGGACGATCCTGCACGTGAGGCGCCGCGGCAAGTACCTCCTGATCGGTTTCGAGTCCGGCACGCTGATCGTCCACCTCGGCATGTCGGGCCACCTGCGGGTGCTGCCGCCCGGCGTCGAGCCGAAAAAACACGACCATTTCGACCTCATCGTTAACGGAGCCAAAGCGGACGGGGCCCTGCGCCAGGTGCTGCGCCTGCACGACCCGCGCCGCTTCGGCGCCGTGCTCTGGCACCCTCACGACGATGGCGAGCTCGATCAGCACGTGCTGCTGCGCGGCCTGGGCGTCGAACCGCTCGAAGACGGGTTTTCGGCCGAGTTGCTGTACAAGGCGACGCGCAAGCGCAGCGCGCCGGTCAAGCAGGTGCTGCTGTCGGGCGACATCGTGGTCGGGGTCGGCAACATCTACGCCTGCGAAAGCCTGTTCCATGCCGGCATCAGCCCGAAGACGCCGGCCTCGCGCATCAGCCGCGCCCGCTACGAAAAGCTGGCCGCGGCGATCCGTACGGTGCTGGCGGACGCCATCGTGCAGGGCGGCAGTACATTGCGTGACTTTATTGCCGTAAACGGCCAATCTGGATATTTCCAGCAAACATATTTCGTCTATGATCGTGCTGGAGTGCCTTGCCGCAACTGTGGCGCGCCGGTGCGCCAGATCAAGCAGGGGCAGCGGTCGACGTTTTACTGCGCGACCTGCCAGCGGTAGGTAAGCTTAGGAGTGGGCGGACATATGCAAGACATCGAAGAATACGGCGCCTGGCGCGCCGCGATCGCAACCAGGCTGGAAGACTACCGCGCGGCGCTGGCGGCATGCGACCTGTCGGACGCGGCGACGCAGCAGCGCACGGCGCAAGCTGCGGCGCGCTTGCGCGACGACCGCTTGTCGGTCGCCTTTGTCGCCGAATTTTCGCGCGGCAAATCCGAGCTGATCAACGCGATCTTCTTCGCCGACTACGGCCAGCGCATCCTGCCCTCCTCGGCCGGCCGCACCACGATGTGCCCGACCGAGCTGCTGTATGACGCCGCATGGGAACCCTGCATCCGCCTGCTGCCGATCGAAACCCGGGCCCGGCAACTCTCCACCAGCGATTTTCGGGAAGATGCATCGGCCTGGACCGTGCTGCCGCTCGACCTGGACGCGCCCGAACGCATGACGGAAACCTTCCGCCAGGTCAGCATGACGCGCCGCGTCGGCGCGGAAGAAGCGCAGCGCTACGGCCTGTACGACCCGCAAGACCCGGAGCTGGCGGACGCGGTCGGCGCGGACGGCCTGGTCGAAATCTCGCAGTGGCGCCACGCGATCATCAACCTGCCCCATCCGCTCCTGAAGCAGGGCCTGGTGATCCTCGACACGCCGGGCCTGAACGCGATCGGCACCGAGCCGGAGCTGACGCTGAACCTGATCCCGAACGCGCACGCGGTGCTGTTCGTGCTGGCCGCCGACACCGGCGTCACGCGCAGCGACATCGAGGTGTGGCGCACGCACATTGGCGCCGGCCCCGGGCGCATCGTCGTGCTCAACAAGATCGACGCGATGTGGGACAGCCTGCGCAGCGACGCCCAGAACGAAGCCGAGATCGCGCGCCAGCAGCAGGGTGTGGCGCAGCAGCTCGGCTTGTCGCCCGACCAGGTCTATCCGGTGTCGGCGCACAAGGCGCTGGTCGGCCGCATCCAGGGCGACATGGCCCTGTTCGAGCGCAGCCGCCTGGGCGCACTCGAAGCGGCGCTGATGCACGGGCTGCTCCCGCAAAAGCGCGCAATCCTCGGCAAGCAGCTGGGTGAGGACCTGGCCGCCATCGAAACCGCCAGGTGCGCGGCGCTGGCCTCGCGTTCGCGCAACCTCGTGGAACAGCTCCAGGAGCTGAAAAGCCTGCGCGGCAAGAACCAGACCGTGCTGGCGCACATGATGCGCCGCATCGAGGCCGAGCGAAAGGATTTCGACGCGGGCCTGCTGCGCCTGCAGGAAGCGCGCACGCGCTTCGCCACCTTGTCGGCAAACCTGTACTCGACGCTCGGCACCGACGCCGTGGGCCGGCAAGCCGATGCGGTGCGCGTGGCGATGCAGGGGGTGCGCTTCACGACCGGCATGCGGGTCCCGGTGCGCGGTTTCTTCGAGGGCGCGCGCGCCAGCCTGGACGCCGCCAGCAGCCAGGTGGGCGAGATCGGCGCGATGACGAACGCGATGATGCGCGGCTTCGCCACCGAGCACGGCTTGACCATGTCGCCGTCGATGCCGCTGTCGCTGGCGCGCTACCGCGAGGAGATCGACGCCGTCGAGGCGCTGTACGCGCGCCAGTTCGGCACCGCCACGCTCCTGATGACGAGCCGCGCCACCCTGCTCGAGCGCTTTTTCGATTCGATCGCCTCCGGCGTGCAGCGCACCTTCCGCGCGGCGAACGCCGATGTCGAAGCCTGGCTGAAGGTGATCATGGCGCCGCTGGAAACGCAGATCCGCCAGCACAAGGAGCAGCTGCGCCACCGCCTCGCCTCGATCCAGCGCATCCACGACGCCACCGACACCCTCGAGCAGAAGATCGCCGCTTTTGAAGCCAGCCAGGAAGTGCTGGCGGGGCAACGCCGGCAGCTGGCGGCGCTGGGCGATGCCGTGGGCGCCCTGCTGGCCGAACCGGCGCTGCGGGAGGCCGCGTGAAGCGATTGACGGAATTCGGCTTGACCGAATTTGACGACCTTGCCGATCCCACTTTCTCGCAGGCGGTGATCGACTGGCAGCGCGCGCACGGGCGCCACACCCTGCCCTGGCAAAACACGCGCGACGCCTACCGCGTGTGGCTGTCCGAGATCATGCTGCAACAGACGCAGGTGGCGGCGGTGCTGGGCTATTACGCGCGTTTCCTCGATCGCTTCCCGACCGTGCGGGACCTGGCGGCGGCGCCGATCGAAGAGGTAATGGGCTACTGGAGCGGCCTCGGTTACTACACCCGCGCGCGCAACCTGCATGCCTGCGCGATTCGCGTGGTACAGGAATATGACGGCGTGTTCCCGGGCGATCCGGCGCTGCTGGCCGGCCTGCCGGGCATCGGCCGCTCCACGGCGGCCGCGATCACGGCGTTCTCGAACGGCACCCGCGCCGCCATCCTCGACGGGAACGTCAAGCGCGTGTTCGCGCGGGTGTTCGGGGTCGAGGGCTATCCCGGGGAAAAGCGCATCGAGGAAGGCTTGTGGCGGCGTGCCGACGCGCTGCTGCCGCATGAAGGGATCGAATCGTACACGCAGGGCCTGATGGACCTCGGCGCCACGCTCTGCACGCGCTCGAAGCCCGACTGCGGCCGCTGCCCGCTGCAGGCGCGCTGCGTGGCGTTCGCCACCGGACGCACGGCCGAGCTGCCGGTGCGCAAACCGAAGAAGGCGTCGCCGGAAAAGCGGGCCCACATGCTGGTCGTGATCCACGCCGGGCAGGTGCTGCTCGAGCAGCGGCCGGGCAGCGGCATCTGGGGCGGGCTGCTGTCGCTGCCGGAGGTGGACGGGCACGTGGGCATCGATGAGGAGCGCGACGGCGCCGGGGCTTTATCGGCTGCGTTGTCCCGACTCGGGACGATTGACGAAGTCCAGGCGCTGCTGCCGCTGGTGCACGTATTCACGCACTACAAGCTGCACATGGTTCCGCACAAGGTGACGCTGGCCGCGCGTGGGGCGACGCCGGCGGGACATGTGTGGGTTGCGTTAGCGGACGTGGGCGACGCGGCGCTGCCGGCGCCGGTCAAAAAGCTGCTGCTGGACCTGGCGCGGCCGAATTTGTTCGGGTGAAACCGGCCCCCTACAACTCATCCAGCGAAAAAATCCGGCGATGCTCGCGGATCGCATACCGGTCCGTCATCCCCGCGATGTAATCCGCAATCTTGCGCGCCTGCTTGTGGGTGTCGCCGGCAGCGACCTGGTAATCCGGCGGCAGCAGCACCGGGTCCGTCATGAAGGCATCGAACAGCTCGCGCACGATACGGCTGGCCTTCACCCGCATGCGGTTGACCTGGAAGTGGCGGTACAGATTCGCGTACAGGAAGCGTTTCAAGGCGCTGGTCTCGGCCCGCATCGGGTCGGAAAAGCGGATCAGCGGCCTGGCTGCGCGCACGTCGTCGATGCCCCGCGGCGCGGCGTCCAGCAGGAGCGCGGCCGAGGTCTCGACCAGGTCGGCCGTCATCGCCGTGATCATCAGGCGGATCGTCTCGTACAGCGCGCGCCGCCCCGGCAGGCCCGGATACTGCGCCTCCACGGCATGACGGTGGCGCGCGAACAGGTCGACCTCCATCATCTGTTCCGTGCTCAAGAGTCCGGAACGCAGGCCATCGTCGATGTCGTGGTTGCTGTACGCGATCTCGTCGGCCAGGTTGGTCAGCTGCGCTTCCAGGCTGGGCTCGGTCTTGTCGATGAAGCGCTGGCCGAGGTCGCCCAGGGTGCGCGCATTGTTCAGCGAGCAGTGCTTGAGGATGCCCTCGCGCGTTTCGAAGGTCAGGTTCAGCCCGTCGAAGGCGCCGTAATGCTCTTCCAGGTGGTCCACCACGCGCAGGCTTTGCAGGTTGTGCTCGAAGCCGCCGTAGTCCTTCATGCATTCGTTGAGCACGTCCTGGCCGACGTGGCCGAAGGGCGTATGGCCGAGGTCGTGCGCGAGCGCCGTGGCCTCGACCAGGTCTTCGTTCAGGCGCAGGTTGCGCGCCAGCGTGCGGCCGATCTGCGCGACTTCGATCGAATGCGTCAGGCGCGTGCGGAACAGGTCGCCCTCGTGGTTCAGGAAGACCTGGGTTTTGTATTCAAGCCGGCGGAAAGCCGTGGAGTGGATGATGCGGTCGCGGTCGCGCTGGAACTCGCTGCGCGAACCGGGTGCCGGCTCGGCGAAGCGGCGTCCGTGCGACTTCGACGAATGCGCCGCATAGGGAGCCAGGTGGGCGTCAAAATTCATCACCCAGGGGTCCTCATGCTTGTGTGCACGCCGCCAGGGTCGCCAGCAGCAGCTCATGCGGCACGCTGGTGACGCTCGGGCTGCCCAGGGGTTTGAGCAGGATGAACTTGATCGCCCCGCCCTCGTTCTTCTTGTCCACTTCCATCAACTCGATCCAGCGCGCCTCGCCGAGATCCGGCGCCACGGCCGGCAGGCCGGCTGCCAGCACGAGTGCGCGGATGCGCTGCACGGTGTCCGCGTCGATCAAGCCCATCCGCTGCGACAGGTCGGCCGCCATCACCATGCCGCAACCGACGGCTTCGCCGTGCAGCCATTCGCCGTAACCGAGGCCGGCCTCGATCGCGTGGCCGAAGGTGTGGCCGAAATTGAGCACGGCGCGCAGGCCGCCTTCGCGCTCGTCCTTGCGCACGACTTCCGCCTTGATCTCGCAGGAGCGCGCGATCGCATGCGTCAGCGCGGCCGGGTCGCGTTCCATCAGCCTGGCGATATTCGCCTCGATCCAGTCGAAGAATTCGGCATCCAGGATGGCGCCATGCTTGATCACTTCGGCCAGGCCCGCCGACAGCTCCCTGTCCGGCAGGGTCTCGAGCGTGCCGGTGTCGGCCAGCACCGCGCGCGGCTGGTAGAAGGCGCCGATCATGTTCTTGCCGAGCGGGTGGTTGATGCCGGTCTTGCCGCCCACCGAGGAATCGACCTGCGCGAGCAAGGTGGTCGGGATCTGCACGAAAGGCACGCCGCGCATGTAGCTGGCCGCGGCAAAGCCGGTCAGGTCGCCGATCACGCCGCCGCCGAGCGCCACCAGGGTGGTCTGGCGGTCGCACTTGTTGGCCAGCAGCGCATCGAACACGGCCATCAGCGAGCCCCAATGCTTGTGCTCTTCGCCGTCGGGCAGGATGATTTCGACCACCTCGCGCCCGGCCGCGCGCAGCGGCGCCGCCACCTTGTCGAGGTAGAGCGGCGCCACCGTGGTGTTGGTGACGATGGCGACCTTCGTGCCGCCGATATGGCGCGCGAGCAACGCGCCGTCGGCGAGCACGCCGGGGCCGATGGCGATCGGGTAGCTGCGCTCGCCCAGGTCGACGTTGAGGTTGATGTGTGCTTGTCCGTTCATCGATGCCGCCCTTGCGCGCCAGGCGCGCCCCGTTGCGAGCGCGTCCAGCTGGTCTAAAATAGTCTGAACCATCGATTGTACGTTAGGTCGGCCCGTATCGATGACGAGGTCTGCGATCTCGCGGTAGAGCGGGTCGCGCTGGGCCATGAGTTCTTCGAGCTTCCTGCGCGGGTCGGCCGTCTGCAGCAGCGGGCGGCTCTTGTCGTGCGAGGTGCGCTGCAGGATGCTGCCGATGCTGGCGCGCAGGTAGATCACGGTGCCGCGCTCGGCCAGGTAGGCGCGGCTGGCGGCGTCGAGCACCGCGCCGCCGCCGGTGGCCAGCACGATGCCGCGCTGGCTGGTGAGTTCGCGGATCATGTCCGCTTCGCGCCGGCGAAAGCTCGCCTCCCCCTCGATTTCGAAGATCCAGGGGATGGTGGCGCCGGTACGCGACTCGATCGCATGGTCGGAATCGATGAAGCGCTGGCCCAGCCGGCGCGCGAGCTGGCGTCCGATGGTGGTCTTGCCAGACCCCATCAGCCCGACAAGGAACACATTTTCGGATTTCACATCAGTTGGCGGTGAATTTGAACTCCGTAATCTTACCCGTTGGCGTCCTTGTCTGGAGCGTAAAATCGCCTGCGGCGCAGCTCGCGTCCGGCGTCACGGTGAATTGGTGGATGGTGCCGCCGCTGCTGCGGGTCGACGTGATCGTGGCAGGCGACACGCCGCCCACCGCCAGCTTGTTGGACGACACCACCGATACCGCCGTGTTGAACGGCAACGGATTGTTGTGTTTGTCCGTCAGGCGCACCGACATTGCCTGCGCTGCGCAGCCCGGTCCAGCCGCGCCCGGGAGCGCGATCGTGGCGCCGTCCTTGTATGAGGTAGCGGCGCAGGCGCCGTTCCGGCAAAGCTCGGTAATCCCCGCATACGAACCGCTGAACACGAGTTCGATCGAGCTGCGCAAGTAGTTCAGGCCCCATTTTCCATCGCCCTTCTCCGTGTACGAATCGTGGCCGTACGGGAACGGCTTGTCGCCGGCGAGCGCGCTGTACACGCCGTCAAGCTGGGTATCGAGGAAGGGATCGCCCATGTCGTCCTCCTTGACCGGGAACGGCTCGCCGCCGCTGACGCAGGTATCAACCAGCGGCCGGTAAACACTCGGTACCTTGCCGGCGGGGTCGAGATAATTGGTGCAGCTGTATTGGCCGTCGCCATTGAGGTCGATGAAGTTTTCGATGCCCTGCGCGTAGGCGAGCACCGTCACGCGGCCATCGAGCGGACGGAAGTTCTGGGTCACGAGTTCGACCGTGCAGCCGTCGCCATCGGTGACACAGCCGCCCTGGGCGGGGGTGCCGACCGCACCGCCTTCGGTGACGAAATTCACGGCCGTGCCGTCCGAGACCGGGTTGCCATACTGGTCGGCCATGCGCACCGTGATCTTCACCCGGACACCGTCGATGTCACCGCCCTCGACGTTGTAGTGCTCGGCGCTCATCGACATCGAGCGCTGGATCGGCAGGCCGGTCGAGACGATCAGCGCGTCCGACAGGCCGGTGATGGTGGCGCCATTCCGGCTGGCCGAGGCCAGCACGCGCACCGGGGTCGGGATCGTTCCCGAAGACACCATGGTGCTGACGTTGCCGGACGCATCGGTCGTGGCGCGCGCCGGGCTCACCGCCAGGCCGCCGATATTGGTGGTGGCGCCGAAGTCGACGTCGACGCCGGCCAGTCCCTTGCCCTGCTGGTCGACGACGCGGAAGTTCAACTGGGCCGATTCCGACCGTCCCTGGCCGCCCGACCCCTTGAGCACGATCGAGGTTCCGCTCTGGCTGGTTCCGGAAAACTGCACGGCGCCGATGTTCGCGGCGCTGACGTCGAACGCGATGATCTGGCTCGAATTGCCGATCGAGGCCGTGATGACGTCGCGTACGCGGGTGCAGCCATTGTTGGTATAGGCCGCCACCTGGACGCCCTCGCTCATCCCGCTCGGTACCAGGGTCGCGGTGCCGTCGCCCACGCACAGCGAGCTCAAGACCAGGCCGGTCGACTCGGTGGCCGGCTTGCCGCCGCTGCTGACCGGGATCTTCAGGGCCAGCGTGCTGAATGCCGGCAGGCTGGCCTTTGGCGGCTCCACGAACGCCAGCGTGCCGACCGTCAGCGGCGCCGCACCAACGGTGAGGTTCACGCTACCGCTGCCGGTTTTTCCTTCGACGACCGAGGCGGCGCTGACCGCCACCGCGCCCGACACCGTGTAGCTGGCCGGCTTGATCGTCACCACGGCCACGCCCTTGGCGTCGGTCAGCGCCGAGCCGGTTTCGGGCGTGAAGCTCACCAGGCCCTGCGTTGCGGTGGCGAACTGGACGATCGCGCCGGCGGCCGGATTGCCGGCCGGGGTCAGCACGGTTGCCTTCAAGGTTGCCGTCTGGCCGCCCGACAGGGAGGTAAGCGCATTGCCGCTACCATCCACCATGACCACGCTGACTTTGGTTTCCGTGGCCACCGGGGTAGTCGGCACCGTCGGCGTCGTGCCGCCGGTGCCGGTGCCGTCGCGGGGCGGGACCGCCCCGGGGTCGCCGCCGCCGCCACCGCAGGCGGAGAGGACCGCCGCGGCGATCAGGGTCATGGCCGTCCTGCGTCCAAACGCGGCGGCCGGAATGCGTACAGTGCGTGTCGAGGTGTGCAGCATGATGGTTCCAGTTCTTATTGATTGTTCGGTATGGTGGTCGATGCACACGGCATGGACTGCGATCCCTGAAACGACACAGCGACACGCCTCGCGGCGCGTCGCTGTTGAAGCCACGGTCCTGCTGTCAATCAGCGCGCGCCGGCCACGCGGTCGGCCACGATCTTCGGCGTGATGAAGACCAGCAGTTCGGTCTTCGTGCTCTCGCGCCCTTCGGTCTTGAACAGGTAGCCGACCAGCGGGATATCGCCCAGCACCGGCACCTTCGACTCGTTGCTGCGCTCGGACTGCTGGTAGATACCGCCCAGCACCACCGTCCCGCCGTTCTCGACCATGACCTTGGTCTTCACGTGCTGGGTGTTGATGGCAAAGCCGGCGCGCGTCTCCTCGCCCTTCGAATCCTTGCTGACGTCCACTTCCAGCACGACGTTGCCGTCGGGCGTGATCTGCGGCGTCACTTCGAGGCGCAGGTTGGCCTTCTTGAATTCGATCGAGGTGGCGCCGCTCGACGATGCCACCTGGTAGGGCAGTTCGATACCCTGCTCGATCACGGCCACCATCTTGTCTTCGGTGACCACGCGCGGGCTGGAGATGATCTTGCCCTTGCCGTCGGCTTCCAGCGCCGACAGTTCCAGGTTCAGGAAGCGGTTGTCGGCCGACGAGAACAGGGAAAACGCGATGCTCGCCGGCGAGATGCCGCCGATCATGGCGGCCGGCAGGTTCACCATCGTGGTGTTGGTGTAGGCGTCGCCCTTGTCCGGGGTCTGCAGGGTGTCCTGGCCGACACCGGTCAAGTTGCCGCCGATGGCGATCCGGTTGTTGCCGCCGATACCATAACCCTGGTCGCCGCCGCGCAGGGCGCGCATGTCGTTGAAGCCGATCTTCGCGCCCAGGTTGCGCGAGAAGCCGTCGTTCGCTTCGACCAGGCGCGCTTCGATCAACACCTGCTTCGAGGCCACGTCGGTCTTCTGGATCAGCATGCGGATGTCTTCGATCTTCGCGGCGATGTCAGTGACGAATAACTGGTTCGTACGCGGGTCGATGATGGCGCTGCCGCGTTTCGACAGCACGCGGTTGCGGTTGTCGCCGGTGGCGCCGCCGGCGGCGTCGAGGCCGAACACGGTGCGGAAGGACTCGGCCTTCTGGTAGTTCAGCTGGAAGATTTCCGAGCGCATCGGCTCGAGCTCGGCAATCTGCGCGCGCTGCTCGAGTTCGAGCTTTTCTTTCGTCAGCAGCTCTTCTTTCGGCGCGATCCAGATCACCGTGCCGTTCTTGCGCATGTCGAGGCCTTTTGACTGCAGGATGACGTCGAGCGCCTGGTCCCAGGGCACGTCTTTCAGGCGCAGCGTCAGGCTGCCGGCGACCGAATCGCTGGCGATGATGTTCAGGCCCGAGATGTCGGCCACCGCCTGCAGCGCGGCGCGCACTTCGATGTTCTGGAAGTCGAAGCTGATCTTCTCGCCGCGGAAGCCTTGCGTTCCCTGCGCCAGCTTGTTCGGGTCTTCCTTCACCGGGCGCACGGCGACCACCAGCTGGGTGTCGCTCTGGAACACCGACTGCTCCCACCTGCCCTGCGCTTCGATGATCATGCGGGTGTGGGCGCCGTTGCCGCTGGTCGTCACGCGCGTCACCGGGGTGCCGAAATCGGTCACGTCGAGGCGGCGGCGCAGCGTTTCCGGCAGGCCGGTATTGAAGAAGTCGACCTGCACCTTGTTGCCGAGCTGGCGCACGTCGACCGCGACGCCGTTGTTCGGCAGGTCGACCACGACCCGGCCTTCGCCCTCGGCGCCGCGGCGGAAGTCGAGGTTGCGCAGTTGTTGACGGGGCGCGGCGGCGGGTGCTGCCGGGGTGGATGCTGCAGCAGGAGCAGAAGGCGAAGCCTGGGCGCCCGCGCCCTGCACCGTCACCACCACCGACTTGCCGTCGATCGCAGTCGCGTACGCCACGGGGCGCTTCAGGTTCATCACGAGGCGGGTGCGCTCGCCTGCCTGCACCACGTTCACGCCGCGCACTTCGCCGAGGTTGATCTCCTGGCTGCTCTTGCCGGTGGCGTTGCTGGTGGCGCCGAAATCGAGCGCGATGCGCGCCGGGTTGGTGATCGCGAAACCGAGCGGCAGCCTGGCCGGCGCATTCTTCATCGCGATGTTGACCACCACGTTGGCGCCCTGCTGGTTGGCCGTGATCGATTCGATCGCGTTCTCCTGCGCCCAGGCCGCGTTGATGCCGGCACCGAACGCGAGCACCAGCGCCACGCACTTCATTGCGAATGGGGTCATTTCCCGATCTCCTTACTTTCCTGCAATTCCAGCTTCGATATCCGCTCGACCCAATCGCCGCCTGCGTCCTGTACCATTTCCCGAATCTCGACCGCGCCTGAGGTCACGCGCCGCACCTGGCCGAAGTTCTGGCCCAGCCGCTGTCCTGCCCGTATCCGGTAAACGCTGCGTTCGATTTGCACCAAGGCAAAACCGACACCATCCTTCTGCATCATACCCACCATCCGCATCGTGTCGAGCGGATAGTTTTCCAGCACTTCACGCGGGCGATCGAGGTCCGGCTGCCGCGCGCTCGGCGCCTGCGGCATCGCACCCGGCCCTGCCAGCTTTTCCGCGTCGAACGGGTCGACCGCGTGTCCCTGGTTGTAGGCGTAGGGCACGAATTCCTTCGGCGCCGGCAGCGGTTTCACGGCCGGCCTGGTCTGCGCCCTGGTCTCTTCCATCCAGGTGCGCACTTCGCGCACGTCGCTGTCGCCGCAGCCGGCCAGCAGCAGGGCCGCCAGCAGGCTCGACGCGCCGTTCAGCTTGCCATTGAGCTTGATCATGGCGTGGTCTCCGTGGCTTTCTTGCTTTTCTTCGCCTTCAGGCGCGCCGCTTTCTGCGTTGCCAGTTCATCGGCGTCGAGGTAGCGGAAGGTCTTGGCGATGGCGTCCAGGGTCAGCTTGCCGTCCTTGTCCGTCTTCAGTGCCATGTTGTTGAGCGTGACGATGCGCGGCAGGTGGGCCATGTCGGCCGCGAACGCGCCCAGGTCGTGGTAGCTGCCGCTGATCTTGATGGCGATCGGCAGCTCGGCATAGTAGTCGCGCACGATGACCTGGTCGGGGCGGAACAGCTCGAACTGCAGGCCACGGCCGACGCCGGCCTGGTTGATGTCCGACAGCAGCGCGGCCATCTCGGCCTTGCTCGGCAACTGCTTTTCCAGGCGTTCGACCGACTGGTCGACCTGCAGCTTTTGCGCCTGCAGCGCTTCCAGGTTCACGGTCTGGATGATCTTGCTGCGGTATTCGTCGCGCAGCGTCGTTTCCTCGGCAGCCAGCGACTCCTGGGTTTCGAACTGGCCGCTCCAGTACAGGAAGTAGCCGAGCACGACGACCGCGGCCAGTACGCCGGCCGCGCACAGGAGGCGCGGCGCGAGTGGCCACAGGCCCGGCGGGCGGCCCTGCAGGTTCTGGAATTGCGCCGACAGCTCGGCGCCGAGTTGTTTCAGGTCGATGTTCATGGCTTGCTGCCTTCAGGCGCGGTCGTTGCCGGGGTGGCGCCGGGGGTTCCCTGTCCGGCCGGCTTCGATTCGGTGTCGTCCTCCTCGCGGGCGCGCTTGATCGCCACGGCCAGCGTGAACTCGACCGCCTTGCGCACGATCTTGTCCTTGGTCAGCACGGCCGATTTCACCTCGGTCAGCTCCGGGCGCTCGAGCCAGGGCGAATTGCTGGAGAGGTTGCGCAGCAGCTCGGCCACGCGTTCCTGCGACTGGGCGTAGCCGTTCAGGACCACGCGCTGGCCGTCCTGCTCGAAGCCTTTCAGGTAGACGCCGTCCGGCGCCTGGCGCACCAGTTCGTCGAACAGGTAGACCGGCTGGTTGCGGTCGCCCTGCAAGTCTTCGACGGCCTGCTGGCGCGATTTCAGCGCGTTGATCTCTTCCTTCAGGGTCGCGATGTCCTTGATCTTCTTGTCGAGTTCCGCGTTTTCAAGCCGCAGGACCGTGTTGCGCTGTTCCTGGATCGCGATGCGGCTGGCGTTCCAGCCGCCGACCAGCAGCACCACGGCCGCGCCCAGCAGGGCGCCGAGCACCAGCATGGCGATGAAGGCCGCCTGTTTCTGTTTGCGTTTCGCTTCCCGGTGCGGGAGCAGGTTAATCCGAATCATCAGCCAAACCTCCGCATGGCCAGGCCGCAGGCGACCAGGTAGGACGGGCCCTCGAGGCGCAGTTGCGACTCGCGCAGGCCCGGCGCCAGCAACATGCCGTCAAATGGCGTTGCCGCGGCGGTCGGGATGCGGGTGCGCCCGCCGACCAGTTCGGCCAGCCCCGGCAACTGGGCGCTGCCGCCGGCGAGCCAGATCTGGTCGATGCGGGTGTACGGGGTCGAGGTGAAGAAGAACTGGATCGCGCGCGTCACTTCCATCGTGGCGTTTTCCAGGAACGGGGTGAGCAGGTCCGAGCGGAAATTCTCCGGCAAATCGCCGGATTTTTTCCGCGACTCCGCATCTTCGTACGACATGCCGTAGGCGCGCACGATTTCCTGGGTCAGCGCGTTGCCGCCGAATGGCTGCTCGCGCTCGTAGATGGCGTCGCCGTTCTGCAGCATCGACACGTGGGTCATGCCGGCGCCGATCTGGAACAGGGCGACGATTTTTTCAGGGCCGGCAGGCGCCGCGCGCATCAATGCGGCGCGCGCGGCGTAGGACTCGATGTCCATCACGGTGGCGGTGATGCCGGCGGCCTCGGCGATGGCGACGCGGTCCTCGACCTTTTCGCGGCGCGCCGCGGCCAGCATCACTTCCATGTCTTCCGGCGAATTGGCGGCCGGGCCGACCACGTCGAAGTCGAGGCTGACCTCGTCGAGCGCGAACGGGATGTACTGGCTGGCTTCGGATTCGACCTGCACTTCGAGCTGGTCTTCGCCCATGCCGGCCGGCAGGATGATTTTCTTGGTGATGACGGCCGCCGGCGGCATGCCGAGCGCGACCAGGCGGGCACGGGTCCCGCTTTTCTTCCAGATGCGGCGCACCGCCTCGGCGACCTGGTCGAAGTTTTCGATATTCCCGTCCACCACCGCGCCGCGCGGCAGCGCTTCGAACGCATGGCATTCGAGCCGCAGCACGCCCTTGCCGGCGTCGGCCAGCTCGACCAGGCGCAAGCCCGACGTGCTGATATCGAGGCCGGCAAGCGGCGGGCTCGACTTTCCGAACAAGGAACCTAGATTGATCACGAGCGTACTCCCTCAGCTGCGACCTGCATGGCAGGCCAATGTATTCAACGCCCGCGTGCGGGAAAAATCTTGTAGAGCAGACTCAACTTAGTGCACATATATGAGGCACTGCAGTAAATCGTAGCCAGAATAATGCGTGGCGACAAGATATTTCTACATTGGAACATTACAATCCGTCGGGGATGCCACACTCTGATATTTCCTTGGTAATACCCCTTGTCAGCCGTACCACAAAGCAAGTGTCCCGCCGAGTCCGCGCCGCGGCAGGAAGCGGTGCCTTATAATGAGGCGGATCAACACAGTGAAATCGAGCATGAAATCCTCCCAATCATCGAAATCTCCGGCAGCGAACAAGTACAGCCCGAAACGCCTGATCCTGCTGGCCCTGGCCGGCCTGACGGGCCTGGCCCTGACCGGCGTGCTGCTGGTCGTGTTTGCGCTGGCCATGGCCTACCCGAACCTGCCGGCGCTCGACACGCTGACCGACTACCGGCCCAAGATGCCGCTGCGGATCTTCTCGGCGGACGGCGTGCTGATCGGCGAATTCGGCGAGGAGCGCCGCACCCTGGTGCGCATCAACGACATCCCGGACGTCATGAAGAAGGCCGTGCTGTCGATCGAGGACGCCGGCTTCTACCAGCACGGCGGCGTCGACTACCTCGGCATCCTGCGCGCGGCGGTGCACAACGCCACCGGCGGCGCGCGCCAGGGCGCGTCCACCATCACCCAGCAGGTGGCGCGCAATTTCTTCCTGTCGTCCGAGCAGACCTTGAAGCGCAAGGCCTACGAGGTGCTGCTGGCGTGGAAGATCGAACAGAACCTCACCAAGGACCAGATCCTCGAGGTCTACATGAACCAGATTTATCTCGGCCAGCGCGCGTTCGGCTTTTCGTCGGCGGCCCAGATCTACTTCGGCAAGAATTTGAAGGACATCAGCATCGCCGAGGCGGCGATGCTGGCCGGCCTGCCCAAGGCGCCGTCGGCCTACAACCCGGTGGTCAACCCGAAACGGGCGCGCACCCGCCAGCAGTACATCCTGATCCGCATGCACAATCTCGGCTACCTCACCGACGCCCAGTTCGAGACGGCCAAAGCAGAACCGCTGAAGATCAAGACCGACAGCGGCGAATTCGGCGTGCACGCCGAGTACGTCGCCGAGATGGCGCGCCAGCTGGTGTACGAGCAGTTCAAGGAAGAGACCTACACGCGCGGCCTGAATGTGTTCACCACCGTGACCAAGGCCGACCAGGACGCCGCCTACCTGGCGCTGCGGCGCGGCGTGATGGATTACGAGAAGCGCCATTCCTACCGCGGCCCGGAAGCCTACATCGACATCCCGGCCGCCAAGGAAGAAGCCGACGAGGCGATCGAAACCGAGCTGGCCGAGCATCCCGACAGCGACGACATCGTCGCCGCGATGGTGCTGCACGCCAGCCCGACCGCGATCACCGCGGTGACGGCGGTTGGCGAGGAAATCAAGATCAGCGGCGCCGGCCTGACTTTTGTGAAGGAGTGGCTCGCCGAAAAAGCCGCGCCGACAAAGCGCCTCAAGCGCGGCGCCGTGATCCGCGTGACGCAGGAAGGCGGCGCCACCTGGAGCGTGACGCAGATGCCGGAGATCGAATCGGCGTTCGTCGCCGCCGACACCACCGACGGCGCGATTCGCGCGCTGGTCGGCGGCTTCGACTACAACCGCAACAAGTTCAACCACGTCACCCAGGCCTGGCGCCAGCCGGGTTCCTCGTTCAAGCCGTTCATCTATTCGGCCTCGCTCGAGCGCGGCCTGTCGCCGGCCACCATCATCAACGACGCGCCGATCAGTTTTGACGCCGGCCGGACCGGCGGCCAGGCGTGGGAGCCGAAGAACTACGACAGCAAGTACGAAGGTCCGATGACGATGCGGCGCGGCCTGATGAAATCGAAGAACATGATTTCGATCCGCATCCTCAACAAGATCGGCGCCAAGTACGGCCAGGAATACACCACCCGCTTCGGCTTCGACGCCGACAAGAACCCGCCGTACCTGACGCTGGCGCTGGGCGCCGGTTCGACCACGCCGCTGC
>JAQGLR010000089.1 GCA_028292765.1 Massilia sp.
TGGCGGCGAGGAGTTCGCCGCCATCCTGCCCGATACCTCGCCGGAGCAGGCGCGCGGTCACGCGAACGCGATCCGCGCGCACGTGGCCGCGCTGGCGCTGCGCCATGCGCCGGCGGCGGGCCGGCAGCACGTGACCCTGAGTATCGGCGTGGCCAGCTTCAGCCCGGATGGACTGCAGGATGCGCCGGCCCTGATCGAAGCGGCGGACCAGGCTTTATATGCAGCCAAGCGCGGCGGACGCGACCGGGTGGTGGTCCATGGCGCCAGCGCTTTGCCCTCACATAGCGGCCAACTGCCCGCCTAGCGGGTGTCCCCACCGCCCGGTTTATCCGGGCTTTCTTTGGCGAGGTCTTCGACAGCGCTGCCGGCAACGGCAGCGTCGGTAGCGCCCCCCTGGCTGCCCGGCGCGGGCATGTCGGCTGAAGTGCCCGGGTCGCCGCCAGCGGCTGCCGCGCCCATGCCTTGCTCGCCGCTTTCCGTACCAGCCGTGCCGCCGGGGACCGCCTCACTAGCGCTGCCGCGGCTGCTTTGCGGCGCACCCGGCGGCCCGACGTTGCTCTCCGGCGGTGCGCTGACGATGCCGCCGTCGCGGCCGGCGCCAGCACCCTGGCTACCGGCGCCTTGACTACCCGTGTAGTGGCCACTGTTTTGCTGGCTTTGCCCCGTATCGGGGTCGGCCGGGTCTGACCTGCCCGACAGCGAATCCGGCCCCTTGTTCACCCCATCTGCCTTGGCCTCGCCGGTGTCGACGTGCTTGTTCCCTGCCATATGGCCCTCCTTCAAGCGTGATGACTGTGGATTCGATGGTAGTCCTTTGCGCAGAGTCTCCAATAGGAGGATTGGCTGACGGAGTGTAGGCGGCTTCGGACGCCGTGTTCAAGCGCCGATGCCGGACCTAGGCAGTGCGCGCCGGAGCGGGCGCTACGGTTGGGGGACAGACGAGCGCCGCGCAGCAAGCCAGCGGATCCTCATTGCTGATGAACAGCGCCGGAGCGTTGGAATCGAGGGCGTGGTGCCGTGCCAGCGCGAGCACGGTGACGAAAGGAACGGCGCCGCAAGCACCCAGCGCGACGCCAACGCGTGCGACGTCGAGCGTCCCGTCGAGTTGGGGCAGCGCGGACGAGGCCAGGCCCATCAGTTCGAGTCCACGCTTGGCGCGGTGGTCGGTGTCCGCGGCAATCGCCGCTACTTCGGACAACTCCAGGCCCGCAGCCCTCGCAACGCGTTCCGACAGCTCCGCAATCAGCTTCGTATCCGCACGCCTGACTTCGTCGAGCGAGGCATCCCTGCGCGCCTCCAGCATCGGGTGAAGTTGCGCAAACACCGCTCCATCGATCAGCCGGGCGCCGTGCAGGCTGGTCAGCAGCAGGCCGGCCGCGCCTTCTCCAGGAATCAGTCCCTGCGGCCGGGTGGGCGTGAACAGCGAAGCATTTGCTGCCCATTGGTCGACGGTCTCCTGGCCGATATGGGAATCGCAGGCAATGACGAGCGCGGCAAGGCGCCAGTCGCCCGCACGGCTGTCCAGCGCAAACTGGTTAACAAGGCCGAGTATTGCCGACCCTGGCGTCCGGCCTGGCGCGGCCGGCAGGTCGACCGGGACGATGTTGGCGGCGGGCCAGCCAAACTGCGCCACGGCGTGCCTGAACCACATGCCCACGGCGTGGCGCTGCTCGTCCGTCCAGCCTGTCGGCAGCACAGGTATCAGCTGCATCCTTGGCGCGGCGCCGTCTGCCGGGATGAGCTCCGACACGGCATGGGCGGCAAGATCGCGCGCAACAAGGGTACCCAGGATCAGCGCACGCCATTGCGCATCGCTGAAGCCGGGCGCCGCCATGCCGTTCAGTTCGAGCCAGTCGCTCACTTCTTCCTGCAGCGCTTCGTCAACGGCGTCCATGCTGCGTGCGCTGGTGATGGGAAAACCATCGTCATCGACCAGTTCCGGATCAAGGTCGGCCCGCGCCTTGCCTTCTGCGATAGCGGCAGCGAGTTCTTCCGCAGATGCGCCATGCGGTGAGCGCAGCGCCGCTGCCAGGATCGCCAATGGCGGCGTTGACGCCGCCGGGGAAGCTCCTCCCGGAGCAGGCCGGATGGCGGCCGCCGCGGCCGGGGCGGCCGGGCGCGGCAGGACGAATTTCTTGCCCAGCTTGAACACCAGCAGCAGGCCGCAGGGCAGCGCCAGCAGCATCAGCAGCAGGTCGCCTGCACCGGGCTCGCTGTTGGCCGACTGCCACCAGGCGATGGCGCCGCCCCAGCAGAGGGCGAAGACGAGGGCGGCCAGCAGGCCGGTCTTGAGCCAGCCGGGCAGCGGGCGGCCAGGCGTTATGGTGGTGGAGGTCATCGGGTAAGTCAGATGTTGTCGATCGTGGCCTGCTGGCCGGCGATCAGGGTGGCGCCGCAGGCGGTCTTGTCGCCGTGGCGGGCGGCCGGTTTGCCGTCGACGATCAGGGTCGAGTCGCCTTCGACAATCGGATTGGGGCCGTGTTTCGGGCAGACGGTCTTGTCGCCCATGCGGGCAATCGGTTTGCCGCCGGTATCGCTGTGGGGGGAGGCTTCGATGACGGAGCCGCCGTGGGAGGTTTTGTCGCCGAGTACGATCAATGGGCCAGCCATAGCTGCATTCTCCTGTAGACACTATCGATTCGTATGAGCCAGTGCGTCGAAGATATCCATTTAATAGTGCCTCTGTGAAATTGCGATGACATCGCGCAAAAATTACCTGATCGACTCTTGTATCTTGACCACGTCCGGGATTACTCGGAGATGCCTGTGAAAGCTTTCAAGCTCCCATTGCTGTTCGTGTTGATTTCCCTCGCCGGCTGCGGAAAACCGGTTCCACCAGAGAAGGCGGCCTACGTCGGTGAGTGGCAAGAAAAGACGATGTATCTACTGATTACGCAGGACGAGTCAGTCGTCAGTCAAATACAAGCGACTAAAAGCCGGGTCAACAACCTCGGTGGCCGGTCCGCTCAAAGCATTTAACGGGAGGGATTTTGAAGTCGGCGTAGGACCGATGGCGACCACCTTTGTAGTCAGCAAGGCGCCTTATCTGGATGGCGATGTCTGGAAAATGGTCGTCGATGGGCAGGAATTGACAAGAACCGCAAACTAACTTTTGTGCTGTCCCGTCGCTTCGACGACTTCTTGGTAATCAAGCACGATGGCGGATAGCACAACCGGGGGCATAGTTCGTATTTGCCGGTCAGTTGCGCTATCCGATTTGCTACCTAATCTGCGAAAAGCATTGCATTTTGGCGGCACGATACATAAGCCGGTTATTTACGACACTACTGCCAGCAGCTCGAGCTTCAGTTCCTTCATCCCCGCCGGCACATAGATCGAGATCGATTCCGCCTTGAGCATGCGTTCGTACATCTGCCCTTTCGATTCGAGCATGAAATAGCAGGTGTCGGGCCGCACGGCGAGGGCGGCCGGCGGCTGCGGGGTGTACTGCAGGCGCACGCCGGGCAGCGCCGAGAGCACGAATTTTTCGACGTCGTCCGGGGCGCCGACTTTGAAACGCAGCGGCACCACGTCGACCAGCTGCACGGCCGGGATGTCGGCCGCCACCGAAATGTAGAAGCTCGTCTTGTCGTCGATCTTGCCGGAGTCGAGAGCGCCGATGTGGTACGAAGGCCGCACTTCGTTCAGCGCGATCGCGAAATATTTGGACGAAATCACCGTGTCGAGCAGTTCGCGGATGATCGTGTGCAGTTTTAAAAAGGCGGGGCCCGGGTCGCCGTGCTGGTAAGGCGGCAGGTCGGCCAGGGTCCAGCTTTTCGAGAAGGTCATCAGGCCGCCGGCCACGTCCAGCAATTGCTCATACAGCCGTTCCGGATGCAGGCTCGGATGATGAAAATGGTGCGTCAGCGTCGCGTAGGCGGAACTGGCCGTGTGCAGCAGCCAGAACGAGGACATGTCGCCGGAGCGGAATTCGATTACGTTGCGGCTCGGCTCGCGATGGTGGCCGTACAGCGCGCTGACCTTGGCCTGCAGCGCGTCGAGCAGGCGCCGCAGCTGCTGGAACAGCACCGGCGCGGCGCCAAGCGACAGGCTGGGCGGCACGAATGCCGGGTCCATCTCGAAGCCGCCGACCGTCGCGCGGCGCAGGCGCAGCAGCGGAAAGTGAATATAGGCGTCGCGCGCGTCGAATTCGGGCACCAGGCGCACCGCTTTTTTCAGGTAGGCCAGCTGCACCGGCGCGGCCTGGGTGTACAGGTCGGCCGTTTCCTGGTTCGCCTGCATGAAGCGCACCGTCTGCGCAGGCTGGCCGGCGGGCGTGAAATTGCCGCTGAACGGTTTCAGGCCCGGCAGGGCGGCGTAATACGTGACGGTTTGCTGCGACTGTTGCAGCAGGTTCAGGTCGATCGTGTCGGGCAGAGCGTCGCTGCCTGGCGCATCGACCAGCTCGCCGTCCTGGAAGCGCAGCGCCAGGTCATTGATGCGAAGTAGGTTGTTGGCGAGCGCCTCGCGGTCGACCTCCAGCCGTTCCACGCCCCAGGCATACGGGTGCACCGCCTTGATGCCCTTTTGCAGGCAGTGTTCGTGGTACTGGTCTTGCCGCTGGAAGTGCTGGGGGCGCAGGAGCAGGCCCTCGCCCCAGAGTACTTTGCTCGTCATGTCCGCTGTCATCCCTGAATGTTGTCGATGAATGTTGTCGTACTGAGCGCAACTTTTACCAACGGAAACAGTAGCACTGCCTTCCAAGGTCGGTGTTTGCGTTCGATCAAACGTCGGTATTGCACAACGCCACGCCGGGCGATTGCTCTTCCTTATCTTTTTTCAAGGTTGCGCAGGCTTTGCCCGGTAACACTGTTGCGTGCACGCCAGCCGATTCACAGACGAGGGAGCTCCATGAAAGGTTTCACGCCAGGGCTGTTCGACCGCCTGCTCGGGGCGCCGACGCGCGCCGGCAGCGCTACTGTGTCGCGCATGTCGCTCGAAGACATGAAGGATGCCGTGGCGCGCGACCTCGAGGCGCTGCTGAATACCCGCATGGTGCTGCCGGAAGGCTTGTTGAACGGGTATCCGGAGTGCAGCAAATCGATCGTCAGCTACGGCATGAACGATTTCGCCGACCTGTCGCTGTCGAGCCCGGCCGACCGCGCCACCATCTGCGGCTGCATCGAAAGCACGATTGCCTGCCACGAGCCGCGCCTGCGCAACGTCAAGGCGGCGCTGGAGATGCGCGAGGGCGCCGTCAACCGGCTCGATTTTTCGATCACTGCCTTGCTGGTCTTGAACAGCGCGCAGGAATCGGTCAATTTCGACGCGGTCCTGCAACCCTCGACGCTGAGCTACAGCATCAACAAGGCGGGCCGTCCGGCGCCTGCGGGAGCCTAAGTTGGAACAATTACTGCCGTATTATGAAAGCGAACTCGGCTACCTGCGCCGCAACCTGCGCGAGTTCGCCGAACGCTATCCGAAAATTGCCGGCCGGCTCCTGATCAGCGGCGAGGTCTGCGAAGACCCGCATACCGAACGCATGATCGAATCGTTCGCGCTGCTCAATGCGCGCATCGCCAAGCGGCTCGACGACGATTACCCGGAGTTCACCGAAGCGCTGTTCGACGTGCTGTATCCGCACTACCTGCGGCCGTTTCCCTCGTGCTCGATCGCGCAGATGGATTTCGGCGCTGCCTCGAAGCAGCAGACCACGGCCGGCACCATCCTGCGCGGCACCCAGCTGACGACGCGCCCGGTGCGCGGCGGCGCCTGCATCTTCCGCACCGTCTATCCGGTCGCGGTCGTCCCGCTGGCGATCTCGAGCGCTGCGTTTTCCGACATCCTGCGCACCCCGGACGCGCTGCGCGCACCATCCGACGCCAGCTCCAGCATCAGCCTGACGATTTCCACCACCCTCGACCAGGTCGCACCAGGCCAGCTGGGGCTGGCCTCGCTGCGCGTCTTCATCGATGGCGAACCCTCGTTCTGCGCGGCCTTGCGCGACGCGCTCTTCATGCGCCCGGTGGCGGCCTATGCCGAGGCCGACGGCAGCGGGCGCTGGCTCGCCCTGCCGGGTATTCCCGTTAAACCGGCGGGCTTCGAGGACGACGAATCGCTGATCGACTTTCCCGCGCGCTCGCATGGCGCCTACCGGCTGCTGACCGAATACTTCTGCTTTCCCGAAAAATTCAATTTTTTCGATCTCGACCTGGCCATGCTCGCCGCCGCCCTGCCCCCGGGCGCGAAATCGATCACCCTGCACCTGGTATTGAAAGGCATCCGCAGCGACTCGAACACGGCGCGCATGCTCGGCACGCTGTCGACGAATAACGTGCTGCTGGGATGCACCCCGGTCGTCAACCTGTTCCGCCAGCGCGGCGAGCCGATCCGCCTGACCCACACGACGCCCAGCTATCCGGTACTGGCCGACGCGCGCCGCGCCTTTGCCTTCGAGGTGCAGTCGATCGATGCGGTCAACCTGGTGCGCCAGACGCCGCAGGGCGAGACGGTCGTCGAGTTTCGCCCCTTCTATTCGCTCCAGCATGCCCAGACGCCCGACCAGCACGGCCATTACTGGGCCATGCGGCGCGACGAAACGCTGTTTGAACGCAGCCCCGGTTTCGAGACGCAGATCACCATCGTCGATATCGACTTCGACCCGGCGGCAGTCGAGACCGACACCCTGAACCTGGAGCTGACCTGCTCGAACCGCGACCTGCCGGCCCAGCTGACTTATGGCCAGGCCGGGGGCGACCTGTTTCTGGAGGGCGGGTCGAGCGTGCGCGCCATCAGTTTTCTGCGCAAACCGACAAGGTCTTACCGCTTCGCCAGCGGGCGCAGCGCGCACTGGCGCCTGATCTCGCACCTGGCGCTGAACCACCTGTCGCTGACCCAGGGAGGAGTGGATGCCTTTCGCGAGATGCTGGCCCTGTACGACCTGCCGCGCTCGCCTTCGTCGCAGCGCCAGATCGGCGGCATCAAGGCCATCGAGCAAGGGGCCGCCAGCGCCTGGCTCGCCGGCAACCCGTTTACTTGCCTCGTGCGCGGCGTCGAGGTGCGCCTGACGATCGACGAGGAAGCCTTCATCGGCAGCGGCATCCACGCCTTTGCCCACATCGTCGAACGCTTCCTCGCCCTGTACGTGCACGCCAACAGTTTTACCCAACTGGTGATCGTATCGGCTAAAACCGGAGAAGAATTATTCACATGCCTACCCAAAAGCGGCGATTTAAGCCTGCTGTAATCGAGCGCCTGTTCCGGGAGCCTTACCGTTTCGAGTACTTCCAGGCAGTACGCATGCTCGAACTCTGGCTGCGCCGCCACGGCGCACCCCAGGCAGGCCTGGTGGCCAATTTCCTGCGTTTCCAGAACTCGACCTCGCTGCGCTTTCCGGCCAGTCAGCTCGAAGCCATCCAGACCGAGCCGCGCGACATCGGGCACGATGCGCCCTCGCTGGCGGCAGCGCTGGGTTCGAACACCTTGCGCTGGATCCGCATCACGCCTTCGTTCATGGGCCTGCTGGGCGGGCACGGCGTGCTGCCGCCGCATTACACCGAACGGGTCGCCGCGCAGCAGTTCAACGACAAGGACGAGGGCGCGCGTTCCTTCCTCGATACGTTTTCGAACCGCTCGCTGGCGCTGTTCTACGAAGCATGGCGCAAATACCGGCTGCACCTGAAATACGAGCTCGGCGGCAAGGACAGCTTCCTGCCCCTGCTGCTGGGTCTGGCCGGGCTCGGCCACCCCTCCCTGCGCCGGCGCCTGGCGCTTCCCGAAAACGGCGCCGTGCTCGACGAATCGCTCGGCTATTTTGCCGCGTCGATCCGCCAGCGGCCGGTATCGGCAAGCCAGATGGCGCGCGTGCTGTCCGAATATTTCGGCCAACCGGTACAGGTGCGGCAGTTCATCGGTGTCTGGTACGAGATGCCGGCCGCGCAGCAAACGGTGCTGGGGAGCGAGAGCGCCACGCTGGGCACGCGGGCCATTGCCGGCGCCCGCGTCTGGCAGCGCGACCTGCGCCTGCGCCTCGTCATCGGGCCGCTCGACCATGCGGGTTTTACGGCCTTCCTGCCGGGCGGGCTGGCGGCGCGGGCCCTGGCCAGCCTGCTGGCGATGTTCACCGGCGTCTCCTTTGAATACGAAGTCGAGCTGGTGCTGCGGGCGGCGGACGTGCGGCCGGTGACGATGAGCGAGGGCAGCGACCTCGGGCGCCTTGGCTGGGACAGCTACCTGGTGGACGGCCCGCAGGAGCAGGATCGCAACGACGTGCACTACGAGCTGCACATGGGGTAGACATTGTTGGCCGTCGCAGCGATACCCGTAGGGTGGGCGGGGGATAAGAGTCCGGGGAACTGTTATCCCGCTCACTGGGCACGTTGCACCGAAGACCGCGGTACCACGCACCCTCCCGGCGACGAAGCAGATCCAGGAGGACGGCGGGCCCGATGCAGGCCGGCCGTCCTTCCCTACACAATCCCGCCGTTCACCCTGAGCGTCTGCCCGTTCACCCACTCGCCTTCCGGCCCGACCAGGAAGGCAACGGTGTTGGCGATGTCCTCCGGCGTGCCGAGGCGCTCGAGCGGCGCCGCTTTTGCCAGGCGCTCGACCAGTTCGGCCGGTTTGCCGTCCAGGAACAGCTCGGTCGCCGTCGGCCCCGGCGCCACCGCCATCACGGAGATGCCTTTTCCGCGCATTTCCTTGGCAAAGATGTTGGTGAAGGTCTCGACCGCCGCCTTGGCGCCCGCATACACGGCATAGCCCGGCATGGCGAGACCGATGGCGCTGGTCGAGAAATTGACGATGCGCCCGCCGTGGCGCAGGCGGGTCGCCGCCAGGCGCAGCATGTGGAAGGTGCCGCGCGTGTTGATCGAAAAGATGCGCTCGTACAGCGCGTCATCGGTGTCGGCGAGCATCGTGGTGCCCGGCTGGATCACGCCCGCGTTGTTGATCAGCACATCGATGTCGCCGAATGCGGCCTGCGCTTCATCGAACAGGCGCGCGGCGTCCTGGGCGCTGGCGACGTCGGCCCCTATCGCGAGCGCGCGGCCGCCGGCTGCCTCGATCGCGTCGACCACGGCCTGCGCATCCTCGCGCCTGGTCGCGTAATTCACCGCCACCGCAAAACCGTCGCGCGCCAGGCGCAGCGCAATTGACCGCCCGATGCCGCGCGATGCGCCGGTGACGATGGCGGCTTTTCCGTTGCCGGTTGCTGCCCTTGGGTTTTCCATGTCAGCTCGTCCTCAATTCCACTTGCCGGCACGTCCGCCGACGCTGTAACGCCCCGCCCCCAGCAAGGCGACCGCCAGCGCGGCAAAGAAGAACATGCCCTGCAGTTCCAGCGCCCAGCCGCCGGTCTTCGACATCGTGAAGAACTCCGCGGTGTGCACCAGCAGTACCGCGACAATCATGTTGCCGGCCACGACCAGCGCGGCCGGCCGCGTCCACACGCCCAACAGGATCAGCAGCGGTGCGATGACTTCGCCCACGTAGACGAGATAGCCGATCGCACCCGGCAAGCCCATTTTCTCGAGCATGCCGGTAATGAAACCGACGCCCCCAAGCAGCTTGGAAACGCCGTGGAGCAGCAGCAGCACGGCAAGGGTCACGCGCAGCAACAGCTTGCCGAGATCGTCGTACGAAGACGGCGCCTGGGTGCGGATGGGGGGTAGGTCGGTTCGCATTGCTTGTCTCCTGGTGGGATAGCGATGGAGGGAAGGCATGGCCAGTATGGAACAGTCGAAAAAGCGCTTGCGCACAGTTGCCTGCCGTGCAACAGGAAACGGGATCGGGCCGGACTGGCTACACTGTCTGGTATTCGAACCGACAAGAGGAAACCATGAAAGCCATTGCCGCCTTTGCGTCCCTGCCCGCCGACAACGACGCCGCCCTGCAAGACATCACGCTGCCCGACCCGGTCGCAACCTGCCACGATTTGCTGGTCGAAGTGCATGCCGTTTCCGTCAATCCGGTCGACACCAAGGTGCGGCGCGGCCTGCCGCCGGACCGGCAGGCTGAACCGCGCGTGCTGGGCTGGGACGCGAGCGGCATCGTGCGCGCCGTCGGCCCCCAGGTGACCCTGTTCAAGCCGGGCGACCGCGTCTGGTACGCCGGCGCCATCAACCGCCCGGGCAGCAACAGTGAACTGCAACTGGTGGATGAGCGCGTGGTCGGGCGCATGCCGGCCACGCTCGGCTTCGCCGAGGCGGCAGCCTTGCCGCTGACCGCGATCACGGCCTGGGAACTGCTGTTCGACCGCCTGGGCCTGAAATTTGGCGCGCATCACGGTCAAAAATTGCTGGTTGTCGGCGCCGCCGGCGGTGTCGGCTCGATTTTGATCCAGCTGGCGCGCCAGCTGACCGGCCTGGTCGTGATCGGCACGGCGTCGCGGCCGCAAACGCAGGAATGGGTACGCATCCTCGGCGCGCACCACGTCATCGACCACAGCCGCCCGCTCGACACGGCCCTGCAGGAGGCGGGGCTGGGCGAAGTCGACTACGCGATCAGCCTGACGCAGACGGACAAGCACTTCGCCGCCCTCGCCAATGCGATCAAGCCGCAGGGCAAGCTGGCGCTGATCGACGACCCGGAACCGATCGACGTGCGCCTCCTGAAACGCAAGAGCATTTCCCTGCACTGGGAGCTGATGTTTACCCGCTCGCTGTTCAATACGCCGGATTTGCAGGAGCAGCACCTGCTGCTGAACGAGGTGGCGCAGCTCGTCGAGGACGGACGCATCCGCAGCACGCTGGCCGAGCATTTCGGGCCGATCAACGCCGCCAACCTGCGCCGTGCCCACGCCTTTATCGAGAGCGGCGCGGCCAGCGGCAAGGTGGTGCTGGAGGGTTTTGGGGCCTGAAAAATCAGCAAATAAACAATATTATGATTTATATGGTTTAAATTAGATAAACTTGATAAACCGTATTATTTATACTGCGTACGCGGCGTCATGAAAACCGGTTTATTCGTCCTTTTGCTGGCGCTCGCCGGCCCGGCCGCGCAGGCGGCAGAGCTGACTGGCGACGCCCTCTGGCAGCGCATGCGCAGCGGCGGGGTCACGGTGCTGATGCGCCACGCACAAACGGTTCCCGGCATCGGCGACCCGCCCGGCTTCCTGCTCGGCCAGTGCCCGACGCAGCGCAACCTGTCGAATACCGGCCGGCGCGACGCCCGCAGCATCGGCGCGGCTTTCAGGAAACGCGGTATCGATCCCGGCGCCGTCTGGTCGAGCCGCTGGTGCCGCTGCCTCGACACGGCCCGCCTGGCCTTCGGCCGCTTTCGGCCGGAACCGAGCCTGGATTCGATGTTCAACGACGATACCGCCCGCTCGGGCGCGAAACTGCGCGGCCTGCACGCAAGACTGGCTGCCCGCAAGGAAGCCACGCTCCTCGTCCTGGTCACGCACGACGTCAACATCCGCGCGCTGACCGGACAATCGCTCGCGCCCGGCGAAATGCTGTTGACGGTACTGCGCGGCGGCAAGCTGGAGGTGCTCGGGCGCCTCACCGCCGACGACGAGACCGTTGCGCACATGCCCGGGCAGCAGGCACGCTCGGGCATATCAGGCGTAGAATCGGTTCCTGTCGTGAAAGGGATAACTTCGGGGAGAACCGCATGAAACGCCTGATCCTGTTTGCCGCCTGCGCGGCCCTTGCCGCCGGCAGCGCCTTTGCCCACCACGGATGGAGCGAATACCAGGCCGACAAGCCGCTCGATTTGTCCGGCACCATCGAACAAGCCGGATATGAACAGCCGCACGGCTTCATACGCCTGAAAACGGCCGATAAAACCTGGCTGGTCGTGCTGGCGCCGCCCTACCGCATGGAAAGCCGCGGTTTGCCGTCCGCGAAACTGGTCGCGGGGCAGAAAGCGACCGTCCACGGCTACCCGCACCGCAGCAAGGGCGACGAACTGCGCGCCGAGCGCATCACGATCGGGGGCAAGACCACGGAGCTGCGCTGATGGCGCAAGCCGGTGCGCTGGAATGGCTGGCCGGCACGTCCTTGTCACTGACCATGCGCACCGCGGCCTGGGCGTATCCGGTCGTCGAGATCGTCCACATCGCCGGCTTTTCGGTGCTGGTCGGCAGCGTCGTGCTGTTCGACCTGCGCGTGCTCGGCTGTGCGCGCGCGCTGCCGGTCGCCGCACTCGGGCGCCATTTGCTGCGCTGGGCGCTGATGAGCGCGCTGCTGGTGGTGCCGGCCGGGCTGCTGCTGTTTTCGGCGCACCCGGTCGAACTGGCGAACAATCCCGCGTTCCTGCTGAAACTCGGCCTGATCGCGGCGGCGGGCCTGAATGCGCTGGTGTTCCACCTGCTGCCCTATCGCACGGTGGCCAGTTGGGACCGCGAGCGGCCCGCGCCGCCCGCCGCACGTCTCGGGGCGGCCTTGTCGATCCTGCTGTGGCTGGGCGTGATCACCTGCGGCCGCCTGCTGGCTTATTTGTAGCGGCGCTGCGACAGCGCTGCAGCGGGCGGCCCCGGCCGCCTTCATGCTACAGTCACCGTTCTGAATAACGCGCCAGCCCTTTCATGCTGAAACCCTCCGCCATCGCCGCGCTCGTCCTCGCAAGCTGCGCCTGCAATGCCGCCACTGCGGCGATTCCCGTCTACGGTTTCGTTGTCAAGAACACCTACCCGCACGACCCGCAGGCGTTCACGCAAGGCTTGTTCTTCCGCGATGGCCAGCTGTTCGAAACCACCGGCATCGCTGGCCGCTCGATGCTGCGCAAACTCGACCTCAAAACCGGCAAAGTGCTGCAAAAGGCCGACCTGCCGCCCGAGGTGTTCGGCGAGGGTTCGACCGCCTTCGGCGACAGCATCCTGGGCCTGACCTGGCGCTCGAAAACCGGTTATGTGTTCGACGCCAAAACCTTTGCCATCAAGGGACGCTTTCCCTACGAAGGCGAAGGCTGGGGCCTGGCCAGCGACGCGCGCCAGCTCTACATGAGCGACGGCAGCGCCCAGATCCGCGTGCTCGACCCGAAAACGCTGAAGGAAGTGCGGCGCGTGCAGGTGACGGCCGAGGGCAAGCCGATCGATTCGCTGAACGAACTGGAAATGGTCGACGGCGAACTGTATGCGAACGTCTGGGGCACGGATGTCATCGCGCGCATCGACCCGCTATCGGGCAAGGTGACCGGCTGGATCGACCTGACGAATTTGCTGCCGGCCGACAAGCGCGGCACCACGTCCGTCGACGCGGTGCTCAACGGCATCGCCTATGACAGCAAGGGGCGAAAGCTCTACGTTACCGGCAAACTCTGGCCCAAACTCTTCGAAATTGAACTCGTCCGCTTCCAGGGACGTTAGGGCGGGTCACGCCGTCAAGGCGTGACCGCAATCACCACTTTGCCGAAGTGCGAGCCCGATTCCATGTAGCGATAGGCCTCTTTCGCCTGATCAAAAGTGAACACGCGGTCGACCACGGGCTCGAGCTTCGCCACGGCGGCAAAACGCATCACGTCTTCCAGCATGGCGCGGCTGCCGACGAAAATGCCGACCATGCGCTTGGCGCCGGCCAGCAGCGATGCCGGATTCACCTCGCCCCCGAAGCCGCTGACCCCGCCGATGATGGCGATGCTGCCGCCCATCGCGCTGGACGCCACCGAGCGGTTCACCGTGCCCTGCCCGCCCACTTCCAGCACCACGTCGGCCCCCGCGCCGTGCGTCAGGCGCAGCACTTCTTCCTGCCACTCGGGAATGGCGCGGTAGTTGATGGTGTGGTGCGCGCCCAGTTCGCGTGCGCGCTGCAGCTTTTCGTCGCTCGACGAGGTGATGATCGTGCGCAGCCCGGCCGCTTTCGCCAGCTGCAAGCCCAGCACCGAGACGCCGCCTGTGCCCAGCAGCAGCACCGTGTCGCCCGGCTGGATGTCGTTGCTCGACTTGAAAATCGCATTCCAGGAGGTGACGCCGGCGCAAGGTAATGTCGACGCCTCGATATAGCTCAGTTGCGGCGGAATTTTGACCAGCGCGTCTTCGTGCAGGATGACTTCTTCTGCCAGCATGCCGTCGATATCGCCGCCCAGCGCGTGCCGGATTTTCGCCGGCGAAGTGCGCCCGTCCTGCCAGTGCGGGAAGAACGACGCGGCCACCCGGTCGCCGACCTGCAGGCGGGTGACGCCATGGCCGACGGCCAGCACTTCGCCGGCGCCGTCGGAACACGGAATGATCGGGTCATCCACATTGACCAGGTAATTACCGCTGGCCACCATCAGGTCGCGATAGTTCAGCGATACCGCGTGTACGCGCACCCGTACTTCGCCGAGTGCCAGCTCGCGTTCCGGAAAGTTCACGCATTGTAAGCCGTCGATGTTATCGCCCGGCAGAATCTGGTAAGCCCGCATGTTTCCTCCATCGCTCTTAGTGTAAAAAACTACATCGGTTTGGCTACCATCAGCCAGAAAATAGAAACGAAGGCGGCAAACGCTGGTACGCCCAGCGCCACCCAGGTTTTAAAAAGGCGCCAGTACTGCGGCGGCAGTTCGGTATTCGTGCGCGCCGCCTCGGCCGACAGGTCGCGCAGGCGCATCTGGATCCACACCACCGGCAGCCAGCAGGCGCCGGCCAGCACGTACAGGGCGGTCGACCACATGATCCACTTGCTGTGGAAGGGGTAGCCGGCCAGGTGGATCAGGTAGAAACCGGTCAGCGGCTGGATGACGGCGGTGGTGGCGGTAAACACCCAGTCGGCGATCACGACGTTGCGGGCGACCACGGCAATGGCGCGCACGTCGCGGCTCATGGTCACGAACAGCATGTACCAGGCCGAGCCGATGCCGGTGCCGAACAGGAAGGTCGACGACAGGATGTGCAACCACTTTACGACAACGTAATCCACTATTTCTCCTCCTCCAGTTCATACAGCAGCCAGATGGCCGCCAGCATCGGCAAATTCTTGGTCAGCGGTCCATACGGGTGCAGCAGGAATTCCGGCAACTTGAACGCTATCACGACCGTGTAAAAACCGATCAGGGCCAATTGTGCGAGCCACAGCCAGCGCCGCCGCGGCAAGAAGGCGATCCCGAGGCCGAGCAGCAGGTCGAAGGTCGCCGCGCCGTACAGCATCAGCGCTTGCCATGCCGGGGGGATGCCGGTGCGCGCCAGCAAGTCATAGCTTGCCTCGACCGGATACAGGCCGAAGGAGACGATGGCGGTGGCGATCCATACCGCGACGATGCTCCAGCGTAGCGTCGGCAGCAGCCAGCTCAGCTTGGCCAGCGTGCGCTCGGCCTGCGGGTCGGTAACGAATTCCTCGATCGTCTTGAGCGGCCGCCCGAGCAGGCGGGCGATGACGGTCGGGTCGCCGGTGTTGCCCCGGTCCAGCATGCGCAGGGCCTCTTCGTCGAGCAGGCCGCCGGGCAGCCAGCGCCCGAATTTCGCCATCAGCCGTGCCAGCGCGCCGGGCAAGGGCAGTACGCGCAGCCGCCCCATGCCCATTGCGCCGCGCAGCCTGGCGAGGTAATCGGTGAACGGCAGGGCTTGCGGGCCGACCAGCGGCACCCGCATCGACGTGACGCCAGGCGCCAGCGGCAGGCGGTGCGGGGTCCGGCCACCCAGCAGGGCCAGAATGGCGCCGACGACGTCGTCGATGTGCACCGGCTGCACCAGCTGCGGCGCGCTGCCGAAGCGCACCGCGAACGGCATGCTGGCCAGGCCCTTGAATACGCGCGCACTGCTGCCTTCCTTGCCGTAGACCAGCGAGGGCTGGACGATGTAGGCGCGCACGGGAAGGCCAGCCAGGTAGTCGTCGGCGGCGCGCTTGGACAGGTGGTAGCGGGTGTCGGCCTCGCGGTCGGCGCCCAGCGCGGAGAGCTGGATCACCATCCGCACCTGCTCCGACTCGGCGCAGGCGGCGAACAGCGCGCGCGGGGTCTCGAGGTGCAGGCGCTCGAAGGTCTGGCTGCCCGACTCGCGGAAGATGCCGACCGTGTTGATGACGGCTTCGACCTTGGAAAGGCGCGCCATCCAAACGGATTTGTCGGTATCTTTGGCGAAGTCAGCATGAACGTAGCTCAAATGCGGATCGGTGCTCGTTTTCGGCGTGCGCACCGCGCACACGACGTGGTGGCCTTCGGCCAGCAGCGCCCGCAGCAGGTGCTGCCCGATAAAGCCACTGGCGCCCGTCAGCAAGATCCGCATGTAGTTCCTTCCACCCGAATTGAAGAGGATGATGAATATGACAGATTGGACAACATCGATGCAACGCGGCGTGGTTTCCGGCGCCGCCTCCAGCCTGGTATCGACGGCGGCGCTGGCCCTGCTCGGGCGCACCGAAACCGGCAGCGCCTACGCACCCATGAATGCCGTGAGCCACTGGATCTGGGGCGACGAAGCCGCCGAACACGACGGCTTCTCGCTGAAGTACACCGTTACCGGCTACGCGATTCACCACGTCAGCGCCACCTTCTGGTCGGTGCTGTTCGAAAAGCTGGCCGGCGAAAAACTCGACAGCAAGGATTTGCGCGTCACCCTCGCCACCTCCGCCGCCACCTCGGCCATTGCCTGTCTCGTCGATTACAAGATGACCCCGAAGCGCCTGAACCCGGGCTACGAAATGCGCCTGTCGAAGAAATCGCTGGCCGGCGTGTACGCCGCCTTCGCGGTGGGCCTGGCGCTGGGCGCGGTCGTTTTGCGCCGGAATAAACGCTAAGTCTGCAGTTCGCGGGCCAGCGTCCAGAGTCTAGAACAGGTGGGGAAAACGTGCCGCTCTCCGCGCCTTCCGCTTTCCTTTATGCGCTGCTGCTGCACGGCGTGCTCGGCTTCATCGACACCGTCGTGAACCACGAGTTGCTGGCGAAACTGCCCGCGCGCCGCGCGGCCGCCGAGGAAGAAGGCCTGCATGCGGCGCGCGAGTTCATCTTCGCCTGCCTGTTCGCGTCGATCGCCTGGTTCGCATGGCACGGAGCGCTGGTGTGGTGGATCGCCGCGCTGCTGCTGGGCGAAGTGCTGGTCACGGCGCGCGACGTCGTCGTCGAGGGAGAGATCCGCGTCCTGCCGGTATCCGAGCGGGTACTGCACCTGCTGCTGTTCATGAACCTGGGCGCCCTGGTCGTGCTGGGCGCATTCACGCTGGGAGAGTGGCACGTAGGCGAGGTGATGCTGATACGCGTCGATCACGGCTGGGCGAGCTGGGTGCTGACCGCGATGGCGGTCGGAGCATTTGGCTGGGCCGTGCGCGATGGCCGGGCGGCCCTGCGCTTGGCCCGCAAAGCGGCGTAGGGTGGACGGGTTTCCCGTCCACCCTACGATCTGCTAACTCCTACATCAGAACCCGTAATTCGCCCGCGCGTACACGAAACGCCCCGAACGCCCGAACGCCGAGTAGTTCGAGAACGGCGTATTGCCGGTCGTGTTCAGCGACGGCGGCAGGGTTTCCGGGTACTGGTCGAAGACATTGTCCGCGCCCAGCGCCAGCGTCAGCTTCTTCGTGAGGGCATAGCGCGCCTCGAGGTCGACCAGGGTGCGTGCGCCGAGCGGGAAGTCAAAGGCGGCGACCGTGCCCGGCGTCATCACCTTGCCGTAACGCGTGGCGCGGGCGGTGACGCCCAAGGGTCCCAGCTTCCAGTTCAGGTTGGCGCTGAGCTTGTTCTTCGGCTGCCCTTCCTCGAGCGCGATGATGTTGGCGCGGTCGAACAGCACCGGCGCCGGGGTCAGCGCGGCCAGCTGCGCCGTCACCGGCACCCTGGTCACTTCGGTGCTGTTGATGTTACCGGCCAGCGTGACGTCGAAGCGCCCTGCCGTACCGGCGTTCAGCGGCAAGTTCACCACGATGTCGATGCCGTCGGTGGTGGTATCGACGCCGTTGATGAAGAAGCGCCCGCCGCCCACGCCCACGAAACCTTGCGAGGCAATATAGCTGCGCACGTTGGCCTGGGTCAGGTTTTCCGACAACACGATACGGTCGCGCATCTTGATGCGGTAGGCGTCGATCGTCACGCTGACCGGATCGAAGCGCAGCACCGCGCCCAGCGACAGGTTCACCGATTTTTCGGCGTCGAGCGCCTTGGCGCCGAGGGCGACGGCCACCGGGTCGGTCGGTTTGAAGGTGGTGATCTCGAACGGCACGCCGTTAATGAAATTGGTCGAGGTCGACGTGAAATTCTGCTGCTGCGGCGACGGCGCGCGGAAGCCGTTCTGCACCGAGCCGCGCAGGGCGAAGGTCTTGCTGAAGTCGTAGCGGCCCGCGAGTTTGCCGGCCAGGCTGTTGCCGTAGTCCGAATAATGCTCGGCGCGTACCGCCACCGAGGCCAGCAGTTGCGGCGTGATGTTCGCTTCCAGGTCGACAAAGGCGCCGATCGCGGTGCGGTGGGTGTCAATTTCGTTGGCGGGGCGGAAGCCCGGGAACACCTGGGCGCCCGGCGCGGCCGGGGTACCGTTCGGCAATACGACGCCGCCATAGCGGTAAGAGTCCGGTTCGCCGGCAAACAGCTCGTAGCCTTCGCGCCGCGCTTCGGTGCCCACCGCGATGTTCAGCGGCGAGGCCAGGCCGCCCACGTCGAGCGAGCGCACGCCCGTCAGGTTCAGCACCAGCTGGTCGTAGGCGAAGCCGCCGGCATCGAATTCGGTCTTGCTGGCCGGCCCGATCGAGCGGTTCAGCGTGTTCTGGACCTCGAATTCCATCCGGTTCCTGCCATAGCCGAGAGAAGCGTCCATGTCCCAGCTGCCCAGCGACCAGGTCAGGCCGCCGGTCATGCTGAAGTCGTCCACCGTCGGGGCGATGATCGGCAGGAAGCCGTCCGGATAGACCGAGAGGATGTTGCGCGCGTCCTGGGCCGGACGGAAATAGCCGGCGGAACGCGCCTGGCGATTCTGGTAGCTGGCCCAGCCGTAAATCTTCATGCCGTTGCCGAGGTCGTTGCCGGCGTTGGCGAACAGCGTGGTCTGCTCCATTTCCGGGTCGCCATACCAGGCGTTGAAGCGGTCGATCGTGTTTTCGCGCGGGTCAAACGCGCCATTCGCCAGGCGCGGGTATTGCTGGCGCATGTCGTAGCCGCCGCGCTCGGTGCGCGCCTGGTCCTTGTATTCCGCCGCGATGGTGACGTGGCCGGATTCGCCCCAGGCCAGGCCCTTCCAGGCGCTGACCGTCGTGCTCTGGCCATCGGTGCGCTCGCGCGAGGCCGGGCCGCTCCAGGTGCCGCCGGCCGGGGGAGCATCGTTCCGCAAATCGTATTCGCTGATGCGCGCGCCATAGGTGACGCTCGCCTCGCCGCCAGTGCGGTCGGTGCGCAGGCGCAGGTTGATGACGCCGGCGATCGCATCCGAGCCGTACTGGGCCGCGGCGCCGTCGCGCAGCACTTCGATGTTGCGCACGATCGCGGTCGGGATCGTGTTCATGTCCACCGCCGCCGAGCCGCGCCCGATGCTGCCGTTCAGGTTCACCAGCGAGGAGGAGTGGCGCCGCTTGGAATTGACCAGCACCAGGCTGTGGTCGGGCGCCATGCCGCGCAGCGTGGCCGGGCGGATGGTGTCGGTGCCGTCAGTCAGCGATGGGCGTGGGAAGTTGAGCGATGGCAGCGCGATCGACAGCGACTGGTTTATGTCGGTGCTGCCGGTGTTCTTCAGGGTCTCGGCCGAAATAATGTCGACTGCCGAGGCGGTGTCGAGCGCGCTGCGGTTGGCCACGCGCGTACCCGTCACCACGACGGTGGCCGTGCTGCCTTCGGTCGACGTGCTTTCCTGGGCCCCGGCCGTGCCGCCGAACATCGCGGCAATCGACAGGGCCAGCACCGTTTTCTTCGTGGTTCTTTGCATTTTCTTCCCTCTTGTTGGTTGACCAGGCGCAAGCGCTGAAACCAGTCTGGAGGGCGCGCCCGAGCATGTCAAATTGCAAGGAAGGCCCGAGGTCGAAATGCAACAATTGTCATTACGTCAGGTTGCAGTAAGGTAAATCCGATACCCTCATTGCCCTGCTTGTTTCCGTATTCAGTGCGCGGGAACGGCCTTCTTGCCGAACATCTTGCTCACCAGCGTCACCACCAGCAGCACGATCGCGCCGACCAGCACGCCTACCAGGGCGTCAAAGAGGACCGGCGACAGGAAGTGCAGCACGCCGCCGACGCCGGGCACCTCGCCCAGGTACGCGGCCATGCCCTCGGAATAATGGTGCAGCAGTTCCCAGTTGTGGCTGATGATGCCGCCGCCGACCATGAACATGGCCGCCGTGCCGACAATCGACAGCAGCTTCATCAGGCGCGGCGCGGCCGCCAGCAGCATGCGGCCAAAGGCTTGCGCGGCACTGCTCGGCTTCTTGCTGAGGTACAGGCCGGCGTCGTCGATCTTGACGATGCCGGCGACCAGGCCGTACACGCCGATCGTCATCGCCACGGCGATGATGACCAGCACCGCCACCTGCTGCATGAACGGCATCTGCGCCACCGTGCCCAGCGAAATGACGATGATCTCGGCCGAGAGGATGAAGTCGGTGCGAATCGCGCCCTTGATCTTTTCTTTTTCGAGCGCGACCATGTCGACATTCCCGGCCAGCGCGGCGGCCAGGCGTGCCTTGTGCGCCGCGTCTTCCTCGGGGCTGTGCAGGAATTTGTGCGCCAGCTTTTCACAACCTTCGTAGCACAGGAAGGCGCCGCCGATCATCAGCAGCGGAATGATCAGCCAGGGCGCGAAGGCCGAGATCAGGAGCGCCGCCGGCACCAGGATCACCTTGTTCCACATCGAACCCTTGGCCACTGCCCACACCACCGGCAGTTCGCGTGAGGAGTCGACACCCGAGACCTGGTTGGCGTTGAGCGCAAGGTCGTCGCCGAGCACGCCCGCGGTCTTCTTCGCCGCCACTTTGGTCATCGCGGCGACGTCGTCGAGGACGACGGTGATGTCGTCGAGTAATGCCAGCAAACTGCCTGCAGCCATGGGCCTGCTCCTGTGATTGACAATATGGCAGCATCTTAACCGAGCATGGGTTGCGTGGGCACACGGTTCAGCGCCGTAAACGACGTCTCAGCCGCGGAAATCTGCAGCTCGTCGCTTTTGCCACCAGGTTTCTGCGCGGCGTACGTATAGTCAGTATCGAAGGCTGCGGTACGCCAGCCTCGCCTAGCCGAAGGAGACCAGGATGACCACGAACCAAGCCAGCCAAGCCAGCCAAGCGAGCGCACCGGTGCGCCGCACCCGCCCGCCCAAGCGCAAGACGCGCATCACCATCTACCTCGACGACGAGGTGCTGGACGAATTCCGCAACCTGTCCGAGCGCAGCGGGACCGGCTACCAGACGCTGATCAACGCGGCGCTGCGCCTGCGCCTGGGCAGCGGCGTGGAGCCGAACCTGTTGTAATTCGCACGCCTTCGGAGGGCGCCGGAAGATTACAAGTGGCAATCACTTGTGCTACCCTTCCCGCTCTTTGAATCCGGAGGCAGCAATCCGCACAAGAAGTCATCCCAGCCTGTCATTCAGCCTGTCATTCAGCTTTATTCGGCATGCATAGCCGCAGCGCCCCGCCATGCCCTTCCCTCCCTTTCTCCGAGTCCCCGCATGAGTTTTGCCACCTGGATCGCCTTCGTCATCGCAGGCACCGTGATCGCCATTTCGCCCGGCTCCGGCGCCGTGCTGTCCATGTCGCATGGCCTCGCCTATGGCGTCAAGAAAGCCAGCGCCACCGTCTTCGGCCTGCAACTGGGCCTGATCCTGGTGCTGGCCATTGCCGGCGCAGGTGTCGGTTCGCTGCTGCTGGCATCCCCAACGGCCTTTTTTGTCGTCAAAGTGGTCGGTGCGCTGTACCTGATCTGGCTCGGGGTGTCGCAGTGGCGCTCGAAGGCGCAGGCCGGCCCGATGGCAAGCGGCGCCGGTCTGGCCGCGCACCCATCGGTGCGCAAGCGCGTGCTGACCGGTTTCCTGACGAATGCCACCAATCCGAAGGGCATCATCTTCATGGTCGCGGTGCTGCCGCAGTTTATTTCGAAGGATGCCGCGCTGCTGCCGCAACTGCTGATCCTCGGCGTGACGATGGTCACCATCGACAGCCTGGTGATGCACGGTTACGCCACCCTGGCGGCCTCGATGCAGCGCCTGTTCCGCGACCCGCGCGCGGTGCGCATCCAGAACCGCTTTTTTGGTGGCGTGCTGGTGGTGGTCGGGTCGATGCTGTTCTTTGTGGAGCGGGCCTCCGCCTAGGCGTACCGCGTAGGCGAACAGCCTGATACAGTAGCGCCGGTTTGTTTCGGTCTTGCACCATTTGCAACCGTCTGTAACCCCGATTGTGCGCCGTGCGCCCCTGCGGTGTAATCAGGTCGACGCATTGCGTTCTACCCCCTTGGGGGCCCCCCTTGGGGACACCGCCTGGAGCCCCACCATGAAACTCCGTATCTTGAAAACTGCGCTGAAAACCGCGACGCTGCTGGCGCTGGCGGCATTTTCCACCCTGGCGCTGGCGGACGATCCTCCGGGCCGGGTCGGCCGCGTGTCGCTGGCCC
>JAQGLR010000474.1 GCA_028292765.1 Massilia sp.
CGGCCGAGGCGCGCGGCCTGACCCTGTCGGCCAGCGTGTTACCCTACCTGCTGTCCCATTTCAAGCGCGACATGCGGTCGCTGGCGACGATGCTCGACGCCCTCGACCAGTATTCGCTCGAAACCCAGCGCCCCGTCACGCTGCCGCTGCTGCGCGACCTGCTCCTGGCCCACCCGCAGTCGGAATCCAAAGAATGAAGCTCGCCCTGTTTGACCTCGACCATACGCTGCTGCCGATCGACTCGGATTTCGAGTGGGGCCAGTTCCTGGTGCGCGTCGGCGCCGTCGACGCCGCCGGCTACCAGCGCCGCAACGAGGAATTCTTTGCCCAGTACCAGGCGGGCGTGCTCGATCCGGTCGAATACCTCGAATTCGCCCTCGGCACGCTGGCCGGCTTCCCGCGCCACGAGCTCGAAGCACTCCACGCGCAGTACATGCGCGAGGTGATCGAACCGGCGATCCGGCCGTCCGCGCTTGCCCTGGTGCGGCGCCACCAGGATGCGGGGGATGTCGTGGCGATCATCACCGCCACCAACCATTACGTCACCGCGCCGATCGCCCGTGCCTTCGGCGTCGAGCACCACATTGCGGCGATGCCCGAATTTGACGCCGACGGCAAGCTCACCGGCAAGCTGGCGGGGACGCCGACCTCGGGCCCGGGCAAGGTCGTGCACATGCACGCCTGGCTGGAAAAGCTGGGTCAGCCGTTCGCCAGTTTCGAACGCAGCTATTTTTACAGCGATTCGCACAACGACATTCCGCTGCTGTCGGTCGTGTCCCATCCGGTCGCGACCAACCCGAGCGCCGCGCTCGCCAGCCACGCACACGCCCAAGGCTGGCCTTTACTCCATCTCTTCAATGATTAAAAAATTCATTCGTAAAATCCTTGGCGTGAAAGACGAGCGCAACCCGGCCGAACCGGACATCCTTGGCCAGGCAGAGCACGGCATCGACCTGAAACTGGTGTCGCCGAACGCGATCCGCCTCACGCAAACCCTGCAGGAAGCCGGCTTCAAGGCCTTTGTCGTCGGCGGCGCCGTGCGCGACCTGCTGCTGGGCGTGAAACCGAAAGACTTCGACATCGCCACCGATGCCACGCCCGAGCAGGTGAAAAAACTGTTCCGGCGCGCCTTCATCATCGGCCGCCGCTTCCAGATCGTGCACGTGATGTTCGGCCAGGAACTGCTGGAAGTGACGACCTTCCGCGGCAACGGCAGCGACAGTGCGCCAAAGGACGAGCATGGCCGCGTCCTGCGCGACAACAGCTTCGGCCCGCAGCACGAGGATGCCGAGCGGCGCGACTTCACCATCAACGCGATGTACTACGACCCGGCGAACCAGACGGTACTGGACTACCACGGCGGCATCGCCGACATCCGCGCAAAGACCCTGCGCATCATCGGCGTGCCCGAAGCGCGCTACCGCGAAGACCCGGTGCGCATGCTGCGCGTGGTGCGCTTCGCGGCCAAGCTGGGCTTCACGATCGAGCCGCACACGCGCGCTCCGATTCCCGTGATGGCGCCGCTGATCGACAACGTGCCGGCCGCGCGCGTGTTCGACGAAATGCTGAAACTCCTGCTGTCGGGCCACGCGCTGGCTTGCCTGAAGGAACTGCGCTCGGCCGGCCTGCACCACGGCCTGCTGCCGCTGCTCGACGTCGTGCTGGAGCAGCCGATCGGCATGAAGTTCGTGACCTTGGCACTCGAATCCACGGATTCGCGTGTAAAGGCTGGCAAGGGCGTCTCGCCCGGCTTCCTGTTCGCGTCGCTCCTGTGGCACCAGGTGCTGGAAAAGTGGACCGCCTACCGCGCCGCCGGCGAAGCGCCGATTCCGGCACTGCACCTGGCCGCCGACGCCGTACTCGAGACCCAGACCGACAACCTGGCCCTGCAGCGCCGCATCGCCACCGACATGCGCGACATCTGGGCCATGCAGCCGCGCTTCGAGCGCCGCACCGGCCGCGCGCCGTACAAGCTGCTGGAAAACCCGCGCTTCCGCGCCGGCTACGACTTCCTGCTGCTGCGCTGCGCCTCGGGCGAACTCGACATGGAAATCGGCGAATGGTGGACCGCCTTCTACGAAGCCGAAGCCGGCGAGCGCGAGCGCCTGGTCACCCAGGCCAATGCACGCCCGGCCAGCGCCGAGAAGAAGAAACGCCCGCCGCGCCGCGCACCGCGCAGCCGCAACGGTGAAGGCGCGGACGCAGCCGATAGCGCTTCGGGTTCGGCGCCAGGTTCCGCTGCCGGCTCCACCTCAGGTTCAATCTCAGGTTCAATCTCGGATTCAATCTCGGATTCATTCTCGGATTCAAGCTCGGGTTCCTACAAGCGCGAAGCCGGCTGACGGATGATCGCTTTCGTCGGCATCGGCGCCAACCTTGGCGATGCGCGTGGGAACGTGGTCGACGCCCTCGCCCGGCTGGGCGCCCAGCCGGGCTGCCGGCTGGCGGCAGCATCCAGGCTCTGGCGCACGGCGCCGGTCGACTCCTCGGGCGACGACTACATCAATGCGGTGGCGCAGCTCGATACCAGCCTCGACGCCCATGCGCTATTGGCCGCCCTGCAGGCCATCGAACTCCAGCACGGCCGCGAGCGGCCCTACCGCAACGCGCCGCGCACCCTCGATCTCGACCTGCTGCTGTACGGCGACGAAACCATCACGACGGCTGACCTGGCCGTGCCGCATCCACGCATGCACGAGCGTGCCTTCGTGCTGGCGCCGCTGCTCGAGATCGCACCCGATGCCGTGATTCCCGGCCTTGGCCGCGCGGCCGGCTTCCTGCCATCCGTCGCCGGCCAGGCGATTGCCCGCCTCGACTGACCCCATGTGGGCGTCGCCGTGCCTGGACGTGGTCATTCCGGCACGATTTTCGCCGCCGCATTACACTACCGCGTTGGACCAATTCGTTTTCAAAGGATCACTATGAGCGCTTATTTGCAGGGCAAGGAAATGACGGAGGGCGAGGCGCCTGCGCAGCCGCAGCCGGCACAAAAGGCCGTGACCAAGGCCGTGACCATTCCCGCGCTGCATGCGATGCGCGCCGCCGGCAACAAGATCGCCATGCTGACCTGCTATGACGCGAGTTTCGCTTCGCTCATGGACCGCTGCGGCGTCGACATGCTGCTCGTCGGCGACTCGCTCGGCATGGTCTGCGCCGGCCATTCCTCGACGCTGCCGGTAACCCTCGCGGATATGGTTTACCACACGGCCTCGGTCGCACGCGGCAACAAGAACGCCCTGCTGGTGGCCGACGTACCCTTCGGCAGCTACGCCACGAAAGAAGCGGCCTTCGAGAGCGCGGCCGCGCTGATGCGCGCCGGCGCCCAGATGGTGAAAATCGAAGGCGGCGCCTGGCTTGCCGAGACCGTCGCTTTCCTCGCCGAGCGCGGCATTCCGGTATGCGCCCACATCGGCCTGACCCCGCAGTTCGTGCACCAGCTCGGCGGCTTCAAGGTGCAGGGCAAGACCCAGGAAGGCGCCGATCGCCTGAAAGACGATGCGCTGGCGCTGCAGGCGGCGGGCGCGGCCATCGTGCTGCTCGAAGCCGTGCCGGCCCAGCTTGGCAAGGAAACGACCGAACTGCTGGCGGTGCCGACCATCGGCATCGGCGCCGGCCCCGACTGCTCGGGCCAGGTGCTGGTGATGCACGACATGCTGGGCGTCTTCCCCGGCCACAAGGCGCGCTTCGTGAAGAACTTCATGGAGGGCCAGGCCAGCATCGAGGGCGCCGTGCGCGCCTATGTGGGCGGCGTGAAGGACGGCAGCTTCCCCGCGCAGGAACACTGTTTTTAAAGGAGAGGCGATGAGCAGCCTTCCCAGCAGCGTTCCAACCACGCGCCTGTTCGTCGCCCTGTGGCCGGATCCTGCGATCCGCCACGCATTGCGCGAACGGCGCGACGCCTGGAACTGGCCACGCGGCGCCAGCCCGGTTGATACAAGCAAGCTCCACATGACGCTGCATTTCCTGGGCGGCATCCCGAGCGAGCGCGTGCCTGACCTGCAAACCGGCCTGGTGCTGCCGTTCACGCCGTTTTCGCTGTCGCTGGGTGTGCCAAAACTGTGGTCGCACGGCGTCGCCGTGCTCGAACCCCATGTCGAGCCGCCCGAACTGCTGGCACTGCACGCGAATCTGTCCTCGGCACTGGTCGCGCTCGGCCTGGAGCCGGAAGCGCGCAAGTTCCGCCCGCACGTGACGCTGGCCAGGCGCGCCAACAATGCCGTCGTGCCGGCGGAGGCGGAAAAGCTCGCCTGGGACATCACGGGCTATGCGCTGGTGGAGTCGAAGACGGGGAACGGCGGGGGTTACACCGTGCTGCGGGAATACCGCTGAGAACGCAGGGCCTGCCCTCTCACACCAGCAGCATCAGGTGCTCGCGCTCCCATGAGCTGATCACGCGGCTGAAGGTCGCAAACTCGAGTTCTTTCACCTCGCAGAACGCCTGCACGAACAATGCGCCCAGCATGTCCGACAGGGCCCGGCACTGGCGCATGCGCAGGATGGCGTCTTCCAGGTTGCGCGGCAGGTCGCCGTGGATGTGCTCGGCGCTGTCCGGCGTTGGCTCGGACGGGGCGATGCCCTCGACCATGCCGAGATAACCGCAACTGAGCGTGGCCGCCATCGCCAGGTAGGGATTGACGTCGACGCCCGGCACCCGGTTCTCGACGCGCCGGTTGTCGGGCGAGGAGTTCGGTATGCGGATGCCGCAGGTGCGGTTGTCGTAGCCCCAGCGCACGTTGGTCGGCGCCGACTGGAAGCGCGACAGGCGCCGGTAGGAATTGACGTGCGGCGCGAACATCAACAAGGCCGGCGGCACGTATTGCTCCAATCCCCCGATGAAGTTAAAAAACAGCGCGCTCGGCCCGCCATCGGGCTCCGTAAAGATGTTGCGGCCGGTCGCGGCATCGACCACGCTCTGGTGCACGTGCATCGCGCTGCCCGGTTCGGTTTCCATCGGCTTGGCCATGAAGGTGGCGAAGATGCCGTGGCGAAGCGCCGTCTCGCGCACCGCGCGCTTGAACAGGAACACGCGGTCGGCCAGCTCGAGCGCGTCGCCATGGGCGAAGTTGATCTCCATCTGGCCGGCGCCGGCTTCGTGGATCAGGGTTTCCACGCCCAGCGCGTGGGTCTTGCAGAAGCTCGATAATTCGAGGAAGAACGGATCGAATTCGTTGACGGCGTCGATCGAGTACGACTGCCGGCCCAATTCCGTCATGCCGCTGCGCCCCATCGGCGGCACGAGCGGCAGGTGCGGATCGACGTTGCGCGCGACGAGATAAAACTCCATTTCCGGCGCCACCACCGGCTTCCAGCCGCGCTCGGCATACAGGCGCAGCACGCGCCGCAAGACCGAGCGCGGCGCCAGCTCGACCGGGGTGCCGTCGAAATTCTGGCAGTCATGGATGACCAGCGCCACGGCTTCGGACGCCCATGGCACGAGGCGGATCGTCGCCGGGTCGGGTACGCACACCATGTCGGGATCGGTCGCGCCGACATACGGCAGGTTGTCCGGCTGCTCGCCGTTGACGGTATTGAGCAGCACGCTTTTCGGCAGGCGCATCTCGCCGCCACCGAGGAACAGGTCCTTGGGCAGGATCTTGCCGCGCGCGATCCCGGTCATGTCGGCGATGACGCACTCGACTTCGTGAATGTTATGGTCGCGCAGAAAGTCGCGCATCGCATCGTTCATGTCAGTCTCCCGCCTGACCGGTCAATGTAGCACGGCTGCAAACGGCCTGCTGCGCCGTCAGGGAACGGTTTTGGCTCCGTACACGCTCGCTTTCGGGCGAATCGTGTCATCCATGCCGCAGGGATCGTTTCGATTGTTGGGGCAGATCATCAGGCGCTACGACAGATGTTTACTTGCCGCCCTGATTGCTAACATTTGTTTTCCACCATCAACCTCCATGGCACCATCATGATCAAGCCTTTTTCGACTGTGCTCGTCGCTGCCCTGCTGACCGCCTGCGGCGGTGGCGGAGGCGGCGCAAGTTCGTCTCCCCCACCGGCAGCGGCCGCCGCACCAGTGCCCCCTCCAGCGGCCACGGCGCCAGTGGTGTTCGAGAACCCACCTGCCGCTACCGGACTCAACCTCAGTGTCGGGTCCTTTACCAACGGCGGCTCAGGCGGCAACTATCAAACAAGCTTCAGCACCGTGACCAACCTCACGGTGAGCGGGGACTTGAACAAGTTCTGGCTGACGGCCGCCCAACCGGGCGGCACGGTGACGATCAGCGGCAATCAAAACACCGTCGTATTCCGTCCCAGCTCGACCCCGGCAACCGTGACCGTCACCGGTTCGGCAAACACCTTCTATCTGCCGGAAGGCTCCGCCATCAAGCTCGAAGGCAGCGGCGCGGCCATGAGCACCATCAAGTACTACAAGCCGTAAGCACAAGCCGGATGGGCGGGGACGCAGCAACGCATCCCCGCCCTTTTCCATTTGTAGCTATCCCACCTGGATCCACGTCGTCTTCAACTCCGTGTACTTGTCGAACGCGTGCAGTGACTTGTCGCGGCCATTGCCCGACTGTTTATAACCGCCGAAGGGCACCGTGATGTCGTCGCTGTCGTACTGGTTCACGTGCACGGTGCCGGCGCGTAGCGCGCGTGCGGTGCGGATGGCCTTGCCCATGTCGGCCGTCCACACCGCGGCCGCCAGGCCGTAAGGGGTGGCGTTGGCCTGGCGCACCGCCTCGTCCAGGTCGGTAAACGAGAGCACCGCCAGCACCGGCCCGAAAATCTCCTCGCGTGCAATGCGCATCGAGGGGTCGACGCCGTCGAACAGGGTCGGCTCGATGTACAGCCCGCCCGACTCGACACGCGCCGCGGCGCCGCCGGCCAGCAGGCGCGCGCCCTCCTCCTTGCCCGAGGCGATGAAGCCGAGCACGGTTTTCATCTGGATCGGGTCGACGATGGCGCCCATCACGGTGGCATCAATGAGCGGGTCGCCGGGCGCGAACTGCGGGATCATCGCCAGCGCCTTGTCGAGGAAGGCATCCTTGATCGAGGCCTCGACGAACAAGCGCGACGGCGCGTTGCAGCTTTCGCCTTGGTTGAAATAGATCGAACCGATCGCGGCGGAGACCGCCGCGTCGAGGTCGGGGCAATCGGCGCAGACGATATTCGCCGACTTGCCGCCCAGTTCGGTCCAGGCGCGCTTCAGGTTCGATTGCCCGGCCATCTGGACGACCTGCTTGCCGACGCGGGTCGAACCGGTAAAGGCGATGCAGTCGACATCCATGTGCAGCCCGAGGGCGCGCCCCGCTTCGTCGCCGAAGCCCGGCACGACGTTGAAGACGCCCGGCGGCACGCCGGCTTCCAGCGCCAGTTCGGCCAGGCGCAGCGCGGTAAGGGGCGCCTTTTCGGAGGGCTTCAGCACCAGGCTGTTGCCGGCGGCCAGCGCCGGGCCGATCTTCCAGGCCGCCATCAGCATCGGGTAGTTCCAGGGGATGATCGCCGCCACCACGCCGACCGGCTCGCGGGTGATCAGTGCCAGGCTGGCGTCGGAAGTCGGCGCCACCTGGTCGTAGAGCTTGTCGATCGCTTCGCCGTACCAGCGGATGCAGTTCTGCGCCAGCTGCACGTCGACGCTGCGGCTGTAGCGGATCGGTTTGCCCATGTCGAGCGTTTCCAGCAGCGCCAGCTCGTCGCGCCTGGCCAGCATCAGGTCAGCCAGGCGGATCAGGATTTTCTTGCGTTCGGCGGGGGCCTTGCCGGCCCAGCGCCGGTCGTCGAAGGCCGCACGCGCGCTGCCCACGGCGGCATCGACGTCGGCGCCGCCGCAGCGCGCGACCTCGGCCAGCTTGCGCCCGTCGATCGGCGAGAGGCAGTCAAAGCGCGCTTTTGCGCGGGCATCGACCCGTTCGCCATCGATGAAAGCGCGTCCGTTGATTTCCAGTTCGGCAGCACGTTCGTGCCAGGTTGTTGTCGGCATGCCAGCGTTCCTCTTAAAGTGAAGAAAACCCAAGGAAAAACCGCGCAAACCCCATCTCACGGCGAACTTCTGCCGCTATAATCGCGAATTTTCCGCCCGATAATTATTCGCCCCCGGAGCACTAGCCACCATGAACTACACACTGATTACTTGCGTCGTGCTCTATCTGCTGGGCACGCTGGCGCTGGGGGTTTGGGCGGGATCGCGTATCAAGAATACCAGTGACTTCGCCGTGGCAGGGCGCAGCCTGCCCCTGATCATGGTGATTACCACAACCTTCGCCACCTGGTTCGGCGCCGAGACCGTGATGGGCGTGCCCGCCAAGTTCGTGCAGGGCGGCCTGAACGCCGTCATCGAAGACCCGTTCGGCGCCGGCACCTGCCTGATCCTGGTCGGCCTGTTCTTCGCCACCAGGCTGTACAAGCTCAACCTGCTGACCATCGGCGACTATTATCGCCAGCGCTACGGCAAGGGCATCGAGATCTTCTGCTCGGTGGCGATCATCCTGAGCTACCTGGGCTGGGTCGCCGCGCAGATCACGGCGCTGGGCGTCGTGTTCTCCGTGCTCACCAACGGGGCGATGTCCGAAACGACCGGCATGATCGTCGGCACGCTCGCGGTGCTGGTGTACGTCGTGATAGGGGGCTTCCTCGCCGTCGCCTGGACCGACTTCATCCAGATGATCGTGCTGGTCATCGGCCTGTCGATCATCGCGGTGTTCGCGGGCAACCTCGCCGGCGGCGCCGACAAGGTGCTGGCCGTCGTCAGCTCGAAGGACCTCTGGAACTTCCTGCCGCCGCCGAGCTTCAGCGACATCGCCTTCTTCATTGCCGCAGCCATCACCATGATGCTGGGCAGCATCCCGCAGCAGGACGTTTTCCAGCGGGTCATGTCGGCCAGGAGCGCCGAGACGGCACG
>JAQGLR010000480.1 GCA_028292765.1 Massilia sp.
TGAGGAAATTCGCAAAAAGTCCGCTTCCAACTTCAAGAATTTATTTGAATGTTCACCCGATACTGTGAAGTCATACCAGTCGTATATGGCCGCACTACCAATAGCAGGGGATACAGTAGAGGCGCAAATAAAGAGTCATTTACGTCTTTACTACAGTGTCAATGGCACCATGCATCGGCAAGACGTAAAAAATGTTGGTGATAGTCGCCGAAGTGAGAATAAAATAAAGTATGTTTTCGGTTCAAAGGGAATGGCCTTTGAGATCAGACTGCATCGAACGCTGCTGAAAGCCGGCCAGTGGTTGCGACTCGGTGAGCGTAATGCGAGAGGCTTTGCGCAATACGTCGAAATCCAGGATTGGCAACTCGCGGCGTGGGATGCTGACGCAGCCCAGAGCGCTGTCGATTTTGTATCGCGCTATGTTCACGACTCTAAGGTCGATTTTATGGGGAACATTGAACCGTTCACATATTTCCGGCCACGGGGCGTCGAGGAATCGAGCATAAGCATCTGGACGCACGGCGGAGGCTGGATTCGGAATAAGTCTGAATCTGTCGGCAACACGGCACGCTCAGTAGTAGACGCAAGCAAGGAAAGGGTATTTACGGCTGCGGAAGGTGCCTCAGCAATAGCCAAGCGCACTGCCGATACGGCTCAGAAACATGCGGCCGAAGCATCTGATTTTGCGAAGCGAAAGGCACAAGAGGCTGCAAACGCCTCTTCAAGGGCATACAATCGAGCAGTCGCGTCCGGGAGACAAACTGTCGCAGAAGCTGCGCATAAAGCAGACGAGCTGGAGCGCGATGCAGAAAAAATTTATGAGAACGGAGTGAGGTGGGCTTACCGCAAGATCGACAACATACGTGAGCTTTCGGATTAGTCGAATGCGGACGGCTATGTGTATGTCTTTCTAGACGAACAGACCGACCGTAAAATATAGCTTGCTAGTGCAAAAAAAAGGAGTCACGATCACTCGTGACTCCTTTTCAATTACTTCTACAACTAAATTCGTGGTAGGCCGTGCGGGATTCGAACCTGCGACCAACGGATTAAAAGTCCGCTGCTCTACCAGCTGAGCTAACGACCCGAAAGAGGCAGGATTATAGCCGGTGGTTGGCGTTTGCGCCAGTACTAACCGTGAACCGCTTACGAAGCCGACAGCGCCGCCGTCACCTTCAGAACTTCCTCGGCCGTCGTGACCCCCTCGGCGATCTTCGTGGCGCCGGCGATGCGCAGTGGCTTCATACCGTCGGCGACGCTCTGCTGGCGTAATCTCGCCAAGTCGGCGGAGTCGCCGATCAGGCGTGTGAATTCCTGGGACACCGTCAGCAATTCATACAGCCCGGTGCGCCCGCGGTAGCCGGTCTGGCGGCATTCCGGGCAGCCGATCGGGCGATAGACCGTCGCCGGTTTCGGAAAGTTCCACGCGCCGCCAAGGCTGTCCCACACGTCGTCGCTCAGCTCCCCGTCCGGCGCCTTGCAATCCGGGCACAAGGTGCGGACGAGGCGCTGTGCCATCACGCCGATCATGGTCGCTTCCAGCAAGTAGTCCGGTACGCCCAGTTCCAGCAGGCGCATGATGGCGGACGGGGCATCGTTGGTGTGCAGCGTGGACAGCACCAGGTGCCCGGTCAGCGCCGCCTGGATCGCCATCTCGGCCGTGGCCAGGTCGCGGATTTCGCCGACCATGATGATGTCCGGGTCTTGCCGCATCAGCGCGCGCACGCCGTCGGCGAAGGACAGGTCGATGCCCGGCTGCACCTGCATCTGGTTGAACGAAGCCTCGACCATCTCGATCGGGTCTTCCACCGTGCACACGTTGACTTCGCTCGTCGCCAGGGCTTTGAGGGTCGTGTACAGCGTCGTCGTCTTGCCCGAGCCGGTCGGGCCGGTAACGAGGATGATGCCGTGGGGGCGGTTCGTCAGGGCGTCCCAGCGCTGGGCGTCGTCAGGCGGGAAGCCCAGCTCCGGCAGGGTCTTGACCACCACTTCAGGGTCGAAAATACGCATCACCAGCTTTTCGCCGAACGCGGTCGGCATCGTCGACAGCCTCAGCTCGACCTCCTGGCCGCCCTGGGTGCGGGTCTTGATGCGGCCATCCTGCGGGCGGCGCTTTTCGATGACGTCCATCCGGCCCAGCAGCTTGATGCGCGCGGTCATCGCCAGCATCACGGCCGCCGGCACCTGGTACACCTGGTGCAGCACGCCGTCGATGCGAAAGCGGATGGTCGCGAACTCGCGTTTCGGTTCCAGGTGAATGTCCGAGGCGCGCTGCTCGAAGGCGTAGCCCCACAGCCAGTCGACGATGTTGACGATGTGCTGGTCGTTCGCGTCGAACTGTTTATTCGCCTTGCCGAGTTCAACCAGTTGCTCGAAGTTGCTGCGCAGGGCGGTGTCCTGGGCGTTCGTCTTGCTGGCGTCGCGGATCGACTTAGCGAGGCTGAAGAACTGGGAAATGTATTGCGCGATGTCGAGGGGGTTCGCCAGCACCAGTTCAATGCGGCGGCGAGACACCTTGGCGATTTCGCTGTCCCATTCCGTGGCAAACGGGTCGCTTGTCGCCACCGTCAGCGTCGTTGCGCTCATCTCGAGCGGCAGGATATTGAAGCGCGCCGCGTAGCTGGCCGACATCACGTCCGCTACCCTGGTGAAGTCGATTTTCAAAGGGTCGACGCGGACGAACGGCAGCCCGACCTTCGCCGCGCACCATTCGCCGAGGATATCGAGCGTCAGCAGCCGGTGCGGCGGCTGGCTCGATACCAGCTTGCACTGGGCCACGGCCGTCAGGGGATGCATCGAGCCGACCGCATTCTTCAGGATGCCCTGGGCCTGGGCGAAGTGGGCCTTCACCTTGTCCTTGTCGACGATCCCGTCGGACAGCAGCCACGAAAAAATGGTTTGCAGGTCGAGGCGGCGCGGGCGCGCCGTGGAGCGGGGAACCGGCTGGGCTGCGTTGTCGTTCAATTTTCCCTCCTGACGTTGATTACCGTTTAGCGCGCAGCCTCGATGCCCTTGACCCACGATTTCGCCGGCAATCTGGTCGCCGCCACGATCTGCGCGGCGCGCGCGGCCAGGGTGCCGCTGTCGAGTTCCGGCTTCGTCTTGAAACACAGCGCAACGACGTTCCCGTCGTGTACTTCCGGCAGGCAGATCACGTGCGCGAACGCGAAGCGCATCGCCTTGATGTTCTTGTTATAGCTCGGATGGTCGCCGAACAGGTTGACGGTCATGCTGCCATCAGGGCTCAGGCAGTCGATGCAGGCGCTGTAGAACTCTGGCGTGTCGAGAACCGGGCCGCGCGCGGTGGCGTCGTACAGGTCGCACTGCAACACATCGAAGGCGCCGTGCTGGTCCGGGTCGTTCACGAAGTCGAGCGCATCCATCTCGAGCACGTTCAGGCGCGCGTCTTCCGGCGGCAGCTTGAACATGGTGGTGCAGATGGCGATGACCGAAGGATTGAGTTCGATGGCCGTCACCTGCGCTGCGGGAAACTGGCGGTAGCAGAATTTGGTGAGCGTCGCCGCGCCAAGGCCGAGCTGGGCGATGTTGCGGGGCGAATCGATGAACAGCATCCAGGCCATCATCTGCTGCGCATATTCCAGTTCCGGCCAGTCGGGCTTGCGGATGCGCATCGCGCCCTGTACCCATTCGGTGCCGAAATGCAGATAGCGCACGCCATCCTGTTCGGACAAGGTTACGGGGGCGAATTTGGGTTTGCGCGCGGGACGGCGCGATGATTCGGCTTGTTCGATGGATTTGCGTTTGATGAGCATAGGGCGACCTGGTGGAATCGTCCTATTATCGGCGGTCGGGTTCCCGCTGCGCAAGCGCAACGGGAATAGGTCGGCGCGGAGAAGGAGGGGGCCATCCTCCGCGCCGATAGCAGAAAGGCGAACTAGTGGATCAATACTGATCCGGCTCGACCGACACGCGCAGGCGCACGCGGTTGCCCGGATCGCGCTGCATGAAGGCGGTGTGGTTCTGGCCGCGGTATTCGTAGGTCACGTCGTAGCCGACGGTGCGCGAATCGACTGCCTCGACGGTGCGGCACTGGCGCACGGCCTGTTCCTGCACGCCGTTGTTGTACTGGCGGCCATTGTTTTCCACCCGGTCGCCGACCACGGCGCCGGCGATCGCGCCTGCGGCAGTGGCCGCTACCCGGCCGTTACCGCCGCCGATCTGGTTGCCGAGCAGGGCGCCGGCGATGCCGCCGACGATCGAACCGCCGGCGCCGCGCTGCTGCTGCACCGGCACCTGCTGGTATTCGGTGCGGCACTCCTGGCGCGGCTGGCTGAACTGCTCGACGCGCGGCTCGACGCGCACCACACGTCCGAAGTCTTCGAATTGCGCTGCCTGGGCGAGCGGAAGGGCGCACAGCCCCAGGGCGGAAATCAGTATTCTGGTTTGCATGTTCATGATGAACCTCGTCGTCGGTGCTCGAATGGGTGGGTACGTCCACCCATGTATGTTAATCCGGCTGTGACTGTCTCGCGGGCCTGTGTGGCAACAAAATGTAACAGCGGCGCGGTGATGAAAGAGCCCCGGACGAGCGCGCTCAAAAAGTGCGAAAACACAGAAACTTGCCCGAATCCGGTGGCAAAGGGCTGGAAAAGCGGTAATTTCTTTCACAAACACGGCATTCGGGCACATTCGGGTTGCTTCGGCTACCACAAAAGGTTACCCTTGCACTTGTGATTTATTGGTGCACGGAAACGATTAGGAGAACAGCGTTGGCACCCGGGCGCGCATGGTGAACGGCCCCGGCGATTCGAACCACACACCAAATCAACTTGAGGGAAAAATGAGTTTGTTGATGAGAGTGCCGTCCAACCTTGTGCAGTCCATTCGCGCCTACCGCGTGCCGGAACTGCTGGAAGAGGCGGTACGCATGGGTCACCATTTCCTGTACGCGCATTGCGCCAATACGCTGACCAAGCAACAGGTATGCGCCCGCATCGGCGAGAACTTTTATTTCCCCAAACCCTGCAGCAAGAATTTCGACGCCCTGCGCACCTGCCTGACCGACACTATTTCTGGCGCTGGCCCCCAGCCCGGCTTCCTCGTGGTGCTGGAGCAACTGCCCCACACCCAGAAATTCGACAAGGAAGCACGCGAGACCCTGCTCGACGTGTTCCGCGATGCGGCCGAATACTGGGCCGAAAAGAAAGTGCCGTTCCGCGTCTTTTATTCTTTTCAGTAGTCCTGCGCAGCGCGCCGCGGCCGGTCCCGTGTGGCGGGGCCGCGCTGCCCCGTCGTATTTGGCGAGGGTCAATACGGTACAATGCGCGCTATGAAAAACATCGTCATCCTCATTTCCGGCCGCGGCAGCAACATGGAAGCGGTCGTCCGCGCCGCGCGGTCGGAAGGGTGGCCAGCCCGTATTGCCGCGGTGATCAGCAACCGGCCTGACGCCAAAGGGCTTGCCTTTGCCCGGGCCCAGGGCATCCCGACCGCGGTGGTGCCGAGCAAGGAATTCCCCAGCCGTGCCGAGTTCGATGCTGCGTTGCAGCTTGAAATCGACCGCTTTGCACCGGACCTCGTGGTGCTGGCCGGCTTCATGCGGATCCTCACAGGCCCCTTCGTGGAACATTATGCAGGGCGGATGCTGAACATCCACCCGTCGCTGCTGCCGGATTTTCCGGGGCTGGACACGCATGGCCAGTGCCTGGCCGCCGGCAAGCAAGAACACGGCGCGACCGTGCATTTCGTCACCGCCGAACTTGACCATGGCCCGATCGTCGCCCAGGCGCGCGTCGATGTGCTGCCCGGCGACACCGAAGAAACATTGTCCGCACGCGTGCTGGTCGAGGAGCACAAGCTCTACCCCTACGCGGTACGCCTGTTCGTCGAAGACGGGCTGCGCATCGAACAAGGCGAGGTCCGCGTGCTGGACACGCACCTCGCCGACACCAGTATTTAATACAGTAACTAATTCAAGGATTTTCATGAGATTGCCACCAGCGATACTCGGCAGTACCGAAGAGGTATTGCGCGAGATCTTACGCTTTACGTCCCCGGCCGACGTCACCCTGTCGCGTTACTTCAAGGATCACCA
>JAQGLR010000500.1 GCA_028292765.1 Massilia sp.
CGGTCAGTTCGACCGTGTCTGCCTGTGGAGGGGAAGGCGCTGGCCCCGCGCGCAAGCGCAGGGCGAAACCGGCCCCGGCGAAGCAGGAATCCAGCGGCAAGGTTAGCTTTGGTTAATATCGGCTAACTTTGCGTAAGTTTGGAAGAACGGTTTGTCATGCGCGCTGGGCCTGGTTGATTGCCCTGGCCGCGGCGGCACTGAGGCTGCTGGCGAGCAGCCTGACCGCGGCCGGCGGCGCCAATGTGCTGCGCAGCGCAAGCAGCAGTGTGCGTTCCGCCCAGTCGTCGGTCAGGTTAATCAGTTTCAGGCCCATCGAGCGCACATGCGGTTCGGCGGCCAGGTGCGGCAATACACCGATGCCCAGGCCGGCCATCACCATCCGGCAGACTGCGTCGAAGCTGCGCACCTGGATGCTCAGCTTGAGTGGCTTCTCAAGGCGGCTGCATTCAGCACGCAGCCGTTCGGCAAGCGAAGTTGCTTCCGACAGGCTGACAAATTCATAGTCCAATGCATCGGCTAGCGGCACGCTTTCACGCGTGGCCAACGGATGGGCCCGGGAAACGATCAGTACCAGTCGATCCTTGCGGTAATCGAAGACTTCGATGTCGCCAACGGCGGTGCGGTCGGCAAAGATGCCGATATCGGCGCGGTTTTCACGTACTGCGGCCACCACGTCGCCGCTGGTGCGCTCTTCCAGGCTGATCCGGATACCGGGGTGTTCGCGCCGGAAACGGGTCAGGTCGTCGGGAAGGAACTGGGTAACGGCAGAAGTATTTGCCCAGATGCGGACCTGCCCCCTGCTGCCCGCGGCGAAATCAGACAGCTCGCCCGACATCTTGTCGATATCCTGGAGAATACCAAGCGCATGCTGGAAACAGGCGCGGCCAGCTTCAGTCAGGGTGACGCCATTGGCGTGGCGGTAAAGCAACCTGGTTCCCAAATGCGTTTCCAGGTCTGAAATGCGCTTGCTCGCGGCAGCCACGGCGAGATTGGACTGCTGCGCTCCCCGTGTAATGCTGCCAGTGCGCGCAATTTCAATGAACAGGTTGAGCGTGACCAGATCAAACCGCGCGTAGTTCACAAGCTCTCTCCTTGAGTCACCGATCTTTCGGCAAGCGTGCATTTTGCCATAAGGGAAGGGGACGTCTACCCGCGGGTTCGCGAAAGTGGCAACGGCGGGAGGCACCGCCAGACCCCCGACGGACTTCGAGTGCGATGCGCGGACCTAAAATACCCAGTCTTCCTCTTGCTTTCGCCATGTCTCATAGGCCCTGATTTTGTCGGAATGGCTGATTGTCAGCGCAATGTCATCCAGGCCATGGAGCAAGCGATGCTTGCGCGAACGATCCACCTCGAACGAGCTTACCCGCTGCTTGCCTGGCCAGGCGACAGTTTGTGCCGGCAGGTCGATCGCCAACTGAAAACCGGGCGTACTGTCGCAGGCTTTGAACAAGTCGTCGACCTCCTGTTCGGCAAGAACAATCGGCAACAAGCCATTCTTGAAGCAGTTGTTGTAGAAAATCTCGGCAAAGGAAGGTGCGATGATGACGCGGAAGCCGTAGTCAGCCAGGGCCCAGGGGGCATGCTCCCGCGAACTGCCGCAGCCGAAATTCTCACGGGCGAGCAGGACGCTCGCGCCGTGGTAGCGCGCTTGGTTCAGCACGAAGTCCGGGTTCAGCGGTCGCTTGCTGCAATCCTGGTCCGGTTCGCCGATGTCCAGGTAGCGCCAGGCATCAAACAGATTCACGCCAAAACCGGCACGCCGTATGGATTTCAAAAACTGCTTCGGAACAATGGCATCGGTATCGACATTGCCTCGATCCAGTGGCACGGCCAGCCCTTCATGTACGGTGAACTTTTCCATCAACGCCACTCCCTGATATCGACAAAGTGTCCCATGATGGCGGCGGCGGCCGCCATTTCCGGGCTGACAAGATGGGTACGCCCGCCGGCCCCCTGCCTTCCCTCGAAGTTGCGGTTCGACGTAGAGGCGGAGCGTTGCCCTGGCCGCAGCTGGTCGGCATTCATGCCCAGGCACATCGAGCAGCCCGGCTCGCGCCATTCAAACCCGGCCTCCTTGAAGATGGCATCCAGTCCTTCGACCTCGGCCTGGCGCTTGACCAGCCCGGAGCCCGGCACCACCAGGGCCAGTTGCACGTTATGCGCTACCTGCCGGCCGCGCACAATGGCGGCGGCGGCGCGCAAGTCTTCGATGCGCGAGTTGGTGCAGGAGCCGATGAATACGACGTCGACATGGATATCGGTAATCGGCGTGTTAGGCGCCAGCCCCATGTAGGCCAAGGCATGCTCGATGCCGGCACGCCTGGCCAGGTCCGGCTCTTGTGCCGGATCGGGCACCATGCCGTCGACGGTTGTCACCATCTCGGGGGAAGTGCCCCAGGTGACCTGGGGCTTGATCCCGGAAACGTCGATCGTCACAACCTGGTCGAACATCGCGTCCGCATCGCTCTTGAGGGTGCGCCAGTACGCCACCGCCCGTTCCCACTGTTCTCCCGCGGGGGCTTGTGGCCGGCCTTGCAGGTAGCTGATCGTTTTGTCGTCCACGGCAATCATGCCGCAGCGGGCGCCGGCTTCCACCGTCAGGTTGCACAAGGTCATGCGGCCTTCCATCGACAAGGCACTGACCGCATCTCCAGCATACTCGATCGCGTAGCCGGTCGCTCCGGCGGTACCGATTTGGCCGATCATGGCCAGTGCCATGTCCTTGGCCGTGACGCCCGCGGGCAGCTGGCCGTCGAACCTCACCAGCAGGTTTTTCGATTTCTTGCCGAGCAGGCATTGCGTCGCCAGTACATGCTCGACTTCGGAGGTACCGATGCCGAATGCCAGGCAAGCAAACGCGCCATGGGTACTGGTATGGCTGTCGCCGCACACCACGCTCAAGCCGGGCAGGGTGATGCCCTGCTCTGGCCCGATGACATGCACAATGCCTTGCCGCTTGTCTGTCATGCCGATTTCGGTAATGGCGAATTCGCGACAGTTCTTCGTCAGCGTCTCGACCTGCAGGCGGGACACCGGATCATCGATGCCGACGGTACGCTCGGTGGTCGGGATGTTGTGATCGGCTACCGCAAGGTTCGAGGCGATGCGCCAGACCTTGCGCTCATGGATGCGCAAGCCTTCGAACGCCTGCGGGCTCATGACTTCGTTGAGCAAATGACGGTCGACGTACAGCAGGGTGGTGCCGTCTTCATCGACATGCACCGCATGCCGGGCCCACAGCTTGTCGTAAAGAGTTTGTGCCATGTTCATCTATCCCTTCATCCCATGATCGTTGTGCTTATGAACCGAATGCTCGACTACTGTGGAAACTTTTCCACCAGCCAGGCTGGCGGCGCAAAGCGGCGCAGCCGCGGCCCGGCTTCGGCCAGCTGGCTGAACACGGGCCGGCCAACCAGGTCGGACATGGAATGCACGACCGCGATCAGGGAATCGAGCTCCACGCCGGTGTCATGCCCCATCGCTGCGAACATGTGAACCAGCTCTTCCGTGCTGACGTTGCCGCTGGCACCAGGCGCATACGGACAGCCGCCCAGGCCACCGGAGGCGCCGTCGAAGCGTTCGATGCCGGTATCGAATGCAGCGAGAGCATTGGCCAGGCCCATGCCGCGCGTGTTATGGAGGTGGATGGTCAAGGGCAAACCCGGCACTGCCTGCTGCAAGCGTTCGCAGAGGCTGGCGACCTGCGTCGGATACGCCATGCCGGTGGTGTCGCATACGGTGATGCCGGCGGCGCCCGAATCAGCCAGTGAGCTGGCAAGCGAGATGACTTCGTTCGCATCCACTTCGCCATCGAAAGGACAACCGAATGACGCGGACAGCGACACATTGCAAGGCAAGCCTGCGCCTTCAGCGGCACGAATGACTTCCTGCAAGGTCGCCAGCGACTGCGCGCGCGTCATGCGCAGGTTGGCGCGATTGTGGGTTTCGCTGGCCGACATGACCAGGTTGATTTCGTCCGGCCGGCCACCCACAGCCCGCTCCATTCCCCTGAGATTGGGCACCAGGGCGGTGTACTTCACGCCGGCTGCACGCTCGATGCCAGCCATCACCGCTTCGGCATCGGCCAAGGTCGGAATCGCCTTGGGCGAGGTATACGAGGTGACTTCGATACGAGCAAATCCGCAGGCCGACAACGCATTGATGAAGGCAATCTTGCTTTCGGTGGGCACGAAATTGCGCTCCATCTGCAAACCGTCACGCGGCGAGACTTCGTTGATTTCCAGGCGGCGGCTCACGACACCACCCCTTTTTCCTTCAATGCTGCAATCTCGGCTGGGGAGAGGCCGGCGCTGGCCAGTATCTGCTCGGTGTGTTCGCCCAGGCCGGGTGCACGGTTGCGGATAGCGCCGGGATTGCCCGACAATTTTGGCATTACGCCCGGCACATCGACTTCAAGCCCGTCCACGCTCTGTACTTTTTCAATCACGCCGCGCGCCCGGTAGTGCTCATCCTCGGCGATGTCCTTCGCCGAGTAAATGCGCCCCGAAGGGACGTCAGCTTGCTTGAGGCCTGCCAGCGCTGCTTCAATGGAGAGCGTACCCGTCCAGGCTTCGATCGCGGCATCGAGTTCGTCCACGCGGCTGGCACGTCCATCGTTTCTTGCCAGCCCTGGGTCTTCGGCCAAGTCGGGACGTGCGATGAGTGCCATCAGGCGCTTGAATATCGAGTCTCCATTGCCTGCAATCAGAACGTATTCGCCGTCTTTGCAGCGATAGGCATTTGACGGTGCAATACCAGGCAAGGCGCCGCCTGCCGGCTTGCGGACCGCGCCAAATGCCGAATATTCAGGCAACAGGCTTTCCGTCAGGTTGAATACCGACTCATACAGCGCGACATCGATCATCTGGCCGGTGCCGCCCTTGGCATCGCGCTCGTAAAGCGCCAGCAAGATACCCAGCGCGCCATGCAGGCCTGCCAGCGTATCGCCCAGCGACACCCCGGCGCGCACCGGCACCCGTCCCGGTTCGCCGGTGATATAGCGCATGCCCCCCATCGCCTCGGCAATCGCGGCAAAGCCCGGCTCATCGCGCTTCGGCCCGTCCTGGCCATAACCGGAAACACGCAGCATGATCAGGCGCGGATTGATGCGCTGTAAGTCCTCCCAGCCCAGTCCCCATTTTTCCATGGTACCGGGCCGGAAGTTTTCAATCAGTACATCCGCTGACTCCGCCAGCGTGCGCACCAGTTGCTGTCCTTCGAGGGTGCGCAAGTCGATGCAGATCGATTGCTTGTTGCGCGACTGCGCCTGCCACCAGACCGAGGTGCCGTTATGCAGCATGCGCCACTTGCGCAAGGGGTCGCCATCGCCCGGCGTTTCGACTTTGATGACTTCCGCGCCAAAGTCAGCAAGGGTTTTGGCAGCGAATGGCCCGGCGATCAGCTGCCCTAACTCCAGAACCCGGATGCCGGAAAGAATCTGATTAGTCATAAGTGAATGTCGTACCCGTAATGGAATGCGTCGATACATTCAGTGTGAGCCCAAGGCGCCGGGGAGCGGAAGTTCTAAATCGGCAATCCACACTTCGCGGAATGCGAAGGCTTCGTGAAACGCGAAGGGAGCCCGGTCGATAATACGAATGCTGAACTGCAAAGAAACAGGGTAAATTTACTCTACACCTTGGCTTACCCGAAACCGCGGTCAAAAGCGGTGCCAAATTAAAAGTACATTCACAGGAGACTCACGATGCTTCGCAAACTTGCCTGCAGCATGCTGCTGCTCACCTCAGCCGCTGCACTTGCCCAATCGCTTCCATCCAGGCCGATTACCCTGATCGTCCCCAATCCTCCCGGGGGCGTGGTCGACACCGCTGCCCGCGTCATCGGCCAGCCGCTTGGGCAACTACTCAAACATACAGTCGTGGTCGACAACCGCCCTGGCGGTAGCGGCAATATCGCTTACCAGACGGTTGCCCGCTCCGCACCGGACGGCGCTACCCTGCTGGTGTCGTATTCGGCCTATCACACCGCCAATCCGTCACTGATGACCAAGCTGCCGTGGGCGCCGAAGGATTTCACGCCGGTCGCGCTGCTGGTCGCTGCCACCAACGTCGTCGCCGTGCATCCTTCGCTGCCTGTCAATACGCTGCCCGAACTGATCGCCTACCTGAAAAAGAACCCGGGCAAGGTCAGCTACGCTTCCCAGGGCAATGGTTCGCTGTCGCATATCGGGACCGAATTGTTCAAACAGCAGACTGGCACCGACATGTTGCACGTTCCTTACAAAGGTTCTGGCCAGGCGATTTCGGACGTGGTGTCCGGGCGAGTGCAGGTATTCATCACCACGCCACCGTCGGTGATGCAGCACGTCCAGACTGGCAAGCTGAAGGCGCTGGCGATCGCCGGCAAGACCCGTCATCCGATGATGCCGACGATACCAACCACTGCCGAAGCTGGCTTGCCCACCTTTACGCTGGAAGCCTGGGTCGGGTTGTTTGCCCCGGCGGGTACCCCTCCTGCCATCGTGACGCAACTGAGCAATGGCGTAAAGCAGGCGCTCGATACGCCTGAAGCCAGGAAGCAGGCCGCTGCTCAAGGCGTTGAAGTGCGCTACCTGAATCCGGCCGCCTTGAACAGCCTGGTGAACACGGAGCTCAGCTACTGGAACAACATCATTAAAAAGGCCAATATCACGCTCGATTGAGCGCGCGCGACAGCCCGTTTCCAGTATCAGCGACGCCTGTATGCCTGTGACGGCCCTTTTTTGTCATGGGCATTTTAATTTGCACGGTCCTTTCACCCATCCAACACATGAAAAACTACCGTATCGGACAGATCGTCCCCAGCAGTAACACCACCATGGAAACCGAGATACCAGCCATGCTGCGTGCGCGCGAAGCCATCCTGCCGGAACGCTTCAGCTTCCATTCCAGCCGCATGCGGATGAAGCGCGTCACGAAAGAAGAGCTTGCGGCAATGGATGCCGATTCCGACCGCTGTGCACTGGAGCTGTCCGATGCCCGGGTAGATGTGCTCGGCTATGCTTGCCTGGTTGCCATCATGAGCATGGGGCGTGGCTATCACCGGGTATCCGAAGAGCGCCTGCATGGCCGCACCAGGGAAAACGATGCGCCGGCACCCGTGGTCACCAGCGCCGGCGCGCTGGTGCATGGGCTGGGCAAGATTGGCGCCAAAAAGATTGCCGTGATTACGCCGTACATGAAGCCCTTGACGGAACTGGTGGTCGATTACATTCAGCACGAAGGCTTCGAGGTGCTCGACTGCATTTCACTTGAAATTGCCGACAACCTTGCCGTTGGCGCGCGCGATCCGAATGCCCTGATCGAGATTTCGAAGCGACTCAATCTCGCCAATTGCGATGCGGTGGTCCTGTCTGCCTGCGTGCAAATGCCTTCGCTCGCCTCCATCCAGCCGGTGCAAGACCGGATTGGCTTGCCGGTGGTGTCGGCTGCGGCCTGCACCACCTATCAGATGCTGGAAAAGCTGGGTTTGCAGAGGATCGCTCCGGATGCCGGAGCCCTGTTGTCCGGTAAATATTGATGTCGCACTAAACAACAACGGCCCGGGCGCTTGCGCAA
>JAQGLR010000008.1 GCA_028292765.1 Massilia sp.
GCCAGTTCTTCCAGTTCGGCGCGGAAGCGGTCGGCTTTGCCGGCCCCGACATCGACGCCGAGCTGATCATGCTGTGCCGCCGCCTGTGGGACGACCTGGGCCTCTCGAACGTGCGCCTCGAACTCAATTCGATCGGCAACGCGGAAGAGCGCCTGCGCCACCGCGCCGACCTGATCGGCTACTTCGAACAGCACGCCGACATCCTCGACGCCGAAGCGAAGCGCCGCCTGCACACGAACCCGCTGCGCATCCTCGACACCAAGAACCCGGCCATGCAGGAGATGGTGAACGGCGCGCCGCAGCTGTTGTCGTACCTGGGCGAAGAGTCGCTGGCGCACTTCGAAGGCGTCAAGAGGCTGCTCGACCGTAACAACGTGCAGTTCACCGTCAACCCGCGCCTGGTGCGCGGCCTCGATTACTACAACCGTACCGTGTTCGAATGGGTCACCGACGAGCTCGGCTCGCAGGGCACCATCTGCGCCGGCGGCCGTTACGATCCGCTGATCGAAACCTTCGGCGGCAAGGCCACGCCCGGCGTCGGTTTTGCGATGGGCATCGAACGCATCATCGAGCTGATGAAGGGCCTGGGCGAACCAGCGCAGCCAAGTCAATGCGACGTCTACATGGTGCACCAGGGCGAGGAAGCGCAAGTGCAGGCCTTCATCCTGGCCGAGCGCCTGCGCGATGCCGGCCTGGATGTTGTGCTACATTGCGCAACGCCGGCGGGTGCGGGCAGCTTCAAGAGCCAGATGAAGAAGGCCGACGGCAGCGGCGCCGCCTTTGCGGTGATCCTGGGCGAAGACGAAGTGGCGAATAACGTGGCGGCCGTCAAGTCGCTGCGCGGCGCGGCGGGCGAGCAGCAGCAGGCCAGCGTCGCCTTCGACAAGGTGGTCGACCATGTGGTCGATGCCATCATCGGCGATCACGACCACGATCACGACCACGTGCATTACCATCCGTAACAAGTAGCAGGCACCGACTCATCGCATCACTTCATAACTACTATCAGACGAACGACATGGCATACGACCTCGAAGAACAAGAACAGATCGCCTCTTTCAAGGCGTTCTGGGCAAAGTACGGCAACCTGATCACCTGGGTGCTGATCCTGGCACTCGGCGCTTTCGCCGCCTACAACTTCTGGAACAAGCACCAGCGCGACCAGACGGTGGGCGCATCGGCCCTGTACGACGAACTCACCGATGCCGTCACCGCCAAGGACAACGCCAGGGCGCAGCGTATTGCCGCCGACATCCAGTCGAAGTTCAAGCGCACCGCCTACGCGCAGATGAGCGCCCTGGGCGCGGCCAAGACCGCCTTCGAGGCGAACGACCTGAAAACCGCGCGCACCCAGCTGCAATGGGTGGTCGACAACGGCAACGACGAGTACAAGTCGGTGGCCCAGTTACGCCTGGCCGGCGTGCTGCTCGACGAAAAGAACTACGACGGCGCCATGAAACTGCTGAACGGCGAATTCCTGCCGCAGTTCGCCGCCGAAGTGGCCGACCGCAAGGGCGACGTACTGGTCGCGCAGAACAAGATTGCCGACGCACGCAAGGCCTATGTCGCCGCGCTGGCCGCGATGGGTCCGAAGCATCCGGGCGTCCAGCTGGTGCGCATCAAGCTCGAAGCGATCGGCGGCACCGCCCCGGCCGTTCCGGCTGCGGCCAAGGCTGCCGCGTAATCAAGGTATCCTGTGACGGCCCGCGCCTGCCGGTTTTGGTAGCGCGGGCTTTGCGTCCTCTACAGACTTAGAACAAGGTAAAAGAAAAATGCGTATTACCCGTAAGCTGGTTGGTGTCGGTGTCCTGGCCCTGATGACGGGCTGCTCGACCTTGAGCTCGCTCAATCCGTTCGCGTCGAAGTCCAAGGCCAACTTGCCGGCCCCGCTTGTCGAACTGAAGGGCACGATGGCCGTGCGCACCGCCTGGAAGCTCGACATCGGCAAGGCGCAGGGTTACCAGTTTTCGCCTGCATTGGCCGGCAATACCGTGATCGTGGCCGGCGCCAACGGCGACATCGCCCGCGTCGAGGCGGCTGATGGCCGCCAGGTGTGGCGCATCAAGGCCGGCAGCGGCTTGACGGCCGGCGTCGGCACCGACGGCAACGTGATCGTCGTCGGCGCCGCCGACGGCGTCCTGATGGCCTTCGACATGGACGGCAAGGCACTCTGGAAGAGCCAGCTGTCGAGCGAGATCCTGTCCGCGCCAGCCGTGGCGCAGGGCATCGTCGTCGCGCGCAGCATCGACAACCGCATCGTCGGCATCGACGCCGCCACCGGCCAGAAGAAATGGACCGTGCAGCGCACCTCGCCGCCACTGACCCTGCGCTCGGCGCCGGGCATGATGGTGTATAACGCGGACGTGATCGTCGCCCAGCCAGCCGGCAAGCTCGGCGCCTTCCTGCTGGCTACCGGCGCGCCGCGCTGGGAAGTCGAAGTGGGCTCGGCGCGCGGCGCCACCGAACTCGAGCGCGTCACCGACATCGGCGGCGCGCCCGCGATCTTCGAATCGGACGTGTGCGCCGTGGCCTACCAGGGCCGCGTCGCCTGCTACGAGCTGGCCTCGGGCACGCCGCGCTGGACGCGCGACCTGTCCTCGCTGGTGGGCGTGGCCGTCGACCAGCGCTTCGTTTTCGCTGCCGACGACAAGGGCGCGCTGCACGCGTTTGACCGCGAAGGCGGCGTCAGTGCCTGGAAGAACGACAAACTGTCCTTCCGCCGCCTGTCGACCCCGCTGTCCTACGGCCGCACGGTCGCGGTCGGCGACTACCAGGGTTATATCCACTTCCTGTCGCGCGAGGACGGTACGTTCCTCGCGCGCGCCGCGACCGATGGCAGCGCCATCAGCGGCACGCCTCTGGTTGCCGGATCGAACCTGATTTTTCAAACACAAAATGGAACTGTGACCGCCATCGCGGTCGAATAGAATAACTACATGAAGCCGGTAATTGCACTCGTTGGTCGCCCGAACGTCGGGAAGTCGACCCTATTCAACCGCCTGACCCGTTCGCGCGACGCGTTGGTGGCCGACCTCCCTGGCCTGACGCGCGACCGCCACTACGGCGAAGGGCGTATCGGCGAGCGGCCGTTCCTGGTGATCGACACGGGCGGTTTCGAGCCGGTCGCCAAGGAAGGCATCATGCACGAGATGGCCCTCCAGACGAAACAGGCGGTGGCGGAAGCCGACGTCGTCATCTTCATCGTCGACGGCCGCCAGGGCCTGACGCCGCACGACAAGACGATCACCGACTTCCTGCGCAAGTCGGGCCGTCAGGTCATGCTCGTCGTTAACAAGTCGGAAGGCATGAAGTACACCGCCGTCACCGCCGAGTTCTATGAACTGGGCATGGGCGACCCGTACGTCATTTCCGCCGCCCACGGCGACGGCGTGACCGACCTCGTCATCGAGGCGCTGGACCAGGCCTTCGCCTCCCGTCCGGATGCCGAAGAAGAGCTCGAGCCGGCCGACCACGGCGTCAAGATCGCCATCGTCGGCCGTCCGAACGTCGGCAAGTCGACGCTGATCAATACCCTGGTCGGCGAGCAGCGCGTGATCGCTTTCGACATGCCTGGCACCACGCGCGACTCGATCGAAGTGCCGTTCGAGCGCGACGGCAAGCAGTACACGCTGATCGACACCGCCGGCATTCGCCGCCGCGGCAAGGTGTTCGAAGCGATCGAGAAATTCTCGGTCGTGAAAACCCTGCAGTCGGTGACCGAGGCGAATGTCGTCGTGCTGATGCTCGACGCCCAGCAGAATATCTCGGAGCAGGACGCGCACATCGCCGGCTTCATCCTCGAGTCGGGGCGCGCCCTGGTGGTCGCCGTCAACAAGTGGGATGGCTTGACGAGCGACCAGCGCGACGAGATCAAGAACGACATGGACCGCAAGCTCGACTTCCTCGGTTTCGCCGAGACGCGCTTCATCTCGGCGCTGAAGGGCACCGGCATCAAGCAGCTGATGGCCTCGGTCGACACCGCGTATGCCGCAGCCACCGCCAACCTGTCGACGCCGCGCCTGACGCGCGCGCTGCAGGAAGCGGTCGAGAAGCAGGAACCGAAGCGCAAGGGCACTTCGCGTCCGAAGATGCGCTACGCCCACCAGGGTGGCCAGAACCCGCCGATCATCGTCATCCACGGCAATGCCCTCGACGGCATCACCGAGCCGTACAAGCGCTACCTGGAAAAGCATTTCCGCGAAACCTTCAACCTGATCGGCACGCCGTTGCGAATTGAGTTGCGTAGCGGAAAGAATCCGTTCGCCAGGGAACAGAATTAAGGTAACTTGGCACCACCGCCGCGCGGCAAACTTATCAGTAGCTTAAGCGCGGCGGGTTTCTCTGGAATTGAAGCGTAGCAGTACGACAAAAATCAGGGAAACAGGTTAGAGTACCTTCAGGCCATCGTTCGCATTTGCTGAATCTTGCCCCGTGCACTTGAAAAGGGGGCGCTCGCCTCCATTTTTTAAACTACAACAACATTACGGAGCTGTTATGAGCAACAAAGGGCAACTGTTACAAGACCCATTCCTCAATGCATTACGCAAAGAGCACGTCCCTGTTTCGATCTACCTGGTCAACGGGATCAAACTGCAGGGCCATATCGAATCGTTCGACCAGTATGTCGTCCTGCTCCGCAACACAGTGACCCAGATGGTGTACAAGCATGCCATTTCCACCGTCGTTCCGGCCCGCGCCGTCAATCTCAACCTCGAATCCGAAGCTGAGTAATGCCGATGGCTGACGCCCCCGGCACCTCAACCATGCGCGCCGTGCTCGTCGGCGTCGATTTCGGCGCGGTCGATTTCACGGCCAGCCTCGAAGAGCTGGGCTTGCTGGCCAGCTCTGCCGGCGCCGAGCCGATCGATACCATCACGGCAAAGCGCAACGCCCCTGACTCCGCCTACTTCGTCGGCAGCGGCAAGGCCGACGAAATCGGCATTGCCGCCAAGGCCGCCGGCGCAGAACTCGTCATCTTCAACCATGCGCTGTCGCCGGCGCAGCAGCGTAACCTCGAGCGCCGCCTGGAGATGCGCATCATCGACCGTACCAGCCTGATCCTCGACATCTTCGCGCAGCGCGCGCAGAGCCACGAGGGCAAGCTGCAGGTCGAGCTGGCCCAGTTGCAGCACCTGGCCACGCGCCTGATCCGCGGCTGGACCCACCTTGAACGCCAGAAGGGTGGTATCGGCTTGCGCGGTCCTGGCGAAACCCAGCTCGAGACCGACCGCCGCCTGATCGGCGAGCGCGTCAAGGCCTTGCGTGCGCGCCTGACCAAGCTGAGGAAGCAACACGAAACCCAGCGCCGCCAGCGTGGGCGCAACAATACCTTCTCGGTGTCGCTGGTCGGCTATACCAATGCCGGCAAGTCGACCCTGTTCAATACGCTGACGAAAGCCGGCGTGTACGTGGCGAACCAGCTGTTTGCAACGCTCGACACGACCAGCCGCCGCCTGTACCTGGGCGACGCAACGGGCAGCGTGGTCATTTCCGACACCGTCGGTTTCGTGCGCGAGCTGCCGCACCAGCTGGTGGCCGCTTTCCGCGCCACGCTGGAAGAAACCATCCACGCCGACGTGCTGCTGCACGTCGTCGACGGCTCGTCGCCGACCCGCATGGAACAGATCGAGCAGGTCAACGAAGTCTTGCGCGAAATCGGTGCCGATCATATTCCGCAGATCCTCGTGTGGAACAAGATTGATACAGCCGGCCTCGAGCCTGGGGTCGAGCGTGACGAATATGATAAAATCAGCCGCGTTTTTATCAGCGCCAGGAGCGGCGCCGGTCTTGATTTGCTGCGCGAAGCGATTGTCGAGGCAGCCACCTTGGGAACCACTCCGGTGCCAGGCTCGAGCCCTGAAAACGAAGAGCAGGACGATGCAGCGTCGGAAGCCTTCCTTGAAGGCGACGGCGAAAGTAATCCAACCTCCACCCATGTCGGGCCACAATAGAAGCCTATGCTTGTTTCTTTATTTAAACGTTTCGGCATTAAACTTTCGCTGAACGATCCACGCTGGGGCAAAAATCCCGGGAGCGACCACAAGGCCCAGGAGGGCCGCCGTCCGGGTGAGGGTCCACCCGACCTCGATCAGATGTGGCGCGACTTCAATGCGCGCTTGAACCGCCTGTTCGGCAACCGCGGCAACAATGGCGGCGATGCCGGTGGTCCGTACCGCGGCGAAGGCCGTGGCGCGGGCATTACCGCGTCCGTCATCGGCTTCATCGTCCTCCTGATCTGGCTCGCCAGCGGCGCCTTCATCGTGCAGGAAGGGCAGGTCGGCGTGGTCACCACCTTCGGCCGCCTCTCCCACACGACCGGCGCCGGTTTCAACTGGCGCTGGCCGGCCCCGATCCAGTCCCACGAAACGGTCAACGTCTCGCAGGTGCGTACCGCCGAAGTCGGCTACCGCGACAACGTGCGCAACAAGCAGCCTGCCGAGGCGCTGATGCTGACCGACGACGAAAACATCATCGACATCCAGTTCGCGGTGCAGTACACGCTGAAGGACCCGGTCGCCTGGGTCTTCAACAACCGCGACCAGGACACGACCGTGCGCCAGGTTGCCGAGACGGCGATTCGCGAAGTCGTCGGCCGCAACAAGATGGACTTCGTGCTGTATGAAGGCCGCGAAAAGGTGGCACTCGACGTGCAGAACATGATCCAGCAGATCGTCGACCGCTACAAGCTGGGCGCGCTGGTCACCAACGTGACCATGCAGAACGTGCAGCCGCCGGAACAGGTGCAAAGCGCCTTCGATGACGCCGTCAAGGCCGGCCAGGACCGTGCCCGTGCCCGCAACGAGGGCGAGGCTTATGCCAACGACGTCATTCCGCGCGCACGCGGCGCCGCTTTCCGCCTGCTGCAGGACGCCGAGGCCTACCGCTCGATGGTGGTCGAAAACGCCACCGGTAACGCGGCGCGTTTCAGCCAGGTCGTGACCGAGTATTCCAAGGCGCCGGGCGTCACGCGTGACCGCATGTACCTCGACACCATGCAGGAAATCTTCAGCACCACCAGCAAGGTGATGGTCGACGCCAAGTCCGGCTCGAACCTGCTGTACCTGCCGCTCGATAAACTGATCGCCCAGGTGGCGGCGAACGACGCCGCCGTCGGCAGCGCCCGTTCCGGCGCGGTGCAGGTGCCGGAACAAGGCGCGGGCGCGACGCCGACGCAGGAAGTCATGCAAACCATCGAGCAGGTGCGCCAGCGCGATGCCCGCAACCGCGATACCTCACGTGACAGGGAGAGCCGTTAATGAACCGCCTCGTAACCATTTTCGTGGCGGGCTTCATTGCCCTGATGCTGCTGTCCTCGACCGTTTTTGTCGTTGACCAGCGCCGCTTCGCCATCGTCTTCGCCCTCGGCGAAGTGCGTGAAGTCATCGCCGAGCCGGGCCTGCACTTCAAGCTGCCGCCGCCGTTCCAGAACATCATCTATCTCGACAAGCGCATCCTGACCCTGGATACGCCCGACGCCGACCGCTTCATCACGGCCGAGAAGAAGAACATCCTGGTCGACGCTTTCGTCAAGTGGCGCATCGTCGAGCCGCGCCTGTACTACGTCAGCTTCAGCGGCGACGAGCGCGCCGCCGCGAACCGCATGTCGCAGATCATCAAGGCGGCCCTGAACGACGAAATCACCAAGCGCACCGTGCGCGAAGTGATTTCCGGCGAGCGCGGCGCCGTCATGGACGCGGTGCGCAACAAGGTCGTGGCCGAGGCCAAGCAGATTGGTGTCGGCATCGTCGACGTGCGCCTGAAACGCGTCGACTACATCGAGCAGATCAACGCCTCGGTCTACGATCGCATGCGCGCCGAGCGCGTGCGGGTGGCGAACGAGCTGCGTTCGACCGGTTCGGCCGAGAGCGAAAAGATCCGCGCCGACGCCGACCGCCAGCGCACCGTGATCCTGGCCGAAGCGTTCCGCGAAGCCGAGAAGGTCAAGGGCGAGGGCGACGCCAAGGCATCGGCGATCTACGCCGGCGCGTTCGGCAAGAACCCCGAGTTCTACAAGTTCTATCGCTCGCTCGAAGCCTACCGCGGCAGCTTCAAGGCCAAGGGCGACGTGATGGTGATCGATGCGAATTCGGAGTTCTTCAAGTATTTCAAGAACCCGGGTAGCAAATAAAAAAACGCCGCGGTCACCGCGGCGTTTTTTCGTAGGGTGGCGTGATTGAGGCCAGTGGCCTCAATCACGTGCTTCGTGCCCGCGCGGAACGATGAGCAGACGGGTAATCGTTTGAACCGTCAACGCGGTGCATGTTTCCGCGTGGGCACGGCGTGCCCACCCTACGCCTCTCCATTTTCGGGTAAAATTGCCGATTCGGCGCAGACTTCGTACTCTACGGGCGCGCCATGTTGCTTCATTCTTAATAATCCCTTAGTTGTTGCCCATGCCGAACTGGCTTTTGCCTGAGAATATCGCCGACGTATTGCCGTCGGAAGCACGCAAGATCGAAGACCTGCGCCGCCAGATGCTCGACACCTTCCGCCTGTACGGCTACGAGCTGGTCATGCCGCCGATGCTCGAATACGTCGAGTCGCTGCTGGCCGGCGCCGGGCAAGACACCGACCTGCGCACCTTCAAGCTCGTCGACCAGCTATCCGGACGCCTCCTCGGCCTGCGTGCCGACATGACCACGCAGGTCGCGCGCATCGACGCCCACCTGCTCAATCGCGAATCGGTTACGCGCCTGTGCTACGCCGGCAGCGTGCTGCATACCCGTCCATCGGGCCTGCACGCGACCCGCGAGCCGATCCAGATCGGCGCCGAGATCTACGGCCATGCCGGGCTGGAGGCCGATGCCGAGATCCAGGAGCTGGCGCTGGCCTCGGTCGCGCTGGCCGGCTTCCTCGACGTGCGCCTCGACCTGGCCCACGTCGGCGTGCTGCGCGCAGTGCTGGCGCAAGATCCGAGCGCCGGGCGCGACGAAGCCCAGATCACGGCGCTGCTGCGCGCCAAGGACGTGCCCGGCCTCGACGAGCTGACCCGCCACTACCTGCCCGCCACGCGCGGCGCGCTCCTCGCCTTGCCGAGCCTGTACGGCGACGTCGAAGTGCTGGCGCGCGCGAAGGAAGTACTTCCGCCACTGCCGGGCATCACGCGCGCGCTCGCCGAGCTGGCCGCGCTGGCCGCCGGCGCCATCGGCCGCGCCGACGTGGCCATCGACCTGGCCGACCTGCGCGGCTACCAGTACGAAAGCGGCGCCATGTTCGCGCTCTACGTGCCGGGCCTGCCGAATGCGGTGGCAAGGGGAGGGCGCTACGACCACGTGGGCGAGGCTTTTGGCCGCGCACGTCCGGCCACCGGCTTCTCGCTCGACCTGCGCGAACTGGCCAGGTTGCTGCCGACGGCAGAACGCAAGCACTCGGTGCGCGCCCCGTGGGGCAATGCGCCCGAGCTGCGCGAAAAAATCGCTGACCTGCGCAAGGCAGGCGAAGTCGTGATCCAGAGCATGCCGGGTCACGACAATGAGCAGGACGAGTTCGAGTGCGACCGTGTACTCGTCCTCGAAGACCGTAACTGGATTCTCAAAAACTTAGGTTAAGTGATGTCAAATACAAACGTGGCAAAGAACGTCGTTGTCATCGGCACCCAGTGGGGCGATGAGGGCAAGGGTAAGATCGTCGACTGGTTGACCGATCACGCAGCGGGCGTCGTCCGTTTCCAGGGCGGCCATAACGCCGGCCATACGCTGGTCATCAAGGGCCAGAAAACAGCACTCCAGCTGATCCCGTCGGGCATCATGCGCGAAGGCGTGGCCTGCTACATCGGCAACGGCGTCGTCGTTTCGGTACCGGACGTGATGCGCGAGATCGACAAACTGCAGGCGGCCGGCATCGAAGTCGTGTCGCGCCTGAAGATCTCGGAAGCCTGCCCGGCGATCCTGCCGTACCACGTCGCCATCGACGTGGCGCGCGAAGCCAAGCGTGGCGTCAACAAGATCGGCACCACCGGCAAGGGCATCGGCCCGGCCTACGAAGACAAGGTCGCACGCCGCGCGATCCGCATCGCCGACATGCTCAACGAAACCCGTTTCGCCGAGAAGCTGCGCGAGAACCTCGAGTACCACAACTTCGTGCTGGTGAACTACCTGGGCGGCGAAGCGATCGACTTCCAGAAGACCTTCGACGACGCGATGGCCCTGGTGCCGCGCCTGCGTCCGATGGTCGGCGACGTCTCCTCGGCACTGTACGCCGCCCACAAGGCCGGCGGCAGCCTGCTGTTCGAAGGCGCGCAGGGTTCGCTGCTCGACGTCGACCACGGCACCTATCCGTTCGTCACCTCGTCGAACTGCGTCGCGGGCAACGCCGCCGCCGGCGTCGAAGTCGTGTCGCGCCTGAAGATTTCCGAGGCGTGCCCGGTCATCCTGCCTT
>JAQGLR010000011.1 GCA_028292765.1 Massilia sp.
TGAAGCGCACCTTGAAGCCGACGTGTTCGCCCAGCGGGGTGCCGATCTCGAAGGCGATGCGCTTGGCGGTCGAGGACGCGGCGATCCGGCGCGGCTGGGTGTGGCCGATCAGGCCCTTTTCGCCGCGGCCGAGCTGCAAACAAATCTTCGGCAGCTGGGTCGTCTTGCCGGAACCGGTTTCGCCCGAGACGATGATGACCTGGTGCTCCATCAGGGCCTTGGCGATCTCCTCGCGGCGCCCTGAAACGGGCAGGTCTTCCGGATAGGTAATCGGCGGCAGCGGCGTTTGCACGCGCGGCGCGCGTGGGGCATTGCGTTCTCCCTGCGGACGCGGTTCACGCGCAGGGCGTGGCGCACGCGTCGCGCCAGGCGCAGCCGCACCCGCCCCCCGCACTTCGCCAGGATGGGTGTGTTCGCGTTTCGTCTGCAACGCGCCTTCACGCGTCTGCGTCATGGGTGCGCGCAGCTCGCCCCGGGCACCCTCGCCTTCATTGCGTTCGCGCGGCTGCTTCGACGGTCGATTCGGGGATCCTGCGCGCGCCGTGTCCGGCGAAGGCTTGTTGCTCTGTTCAGACATTGTTTTTACGAGGTATTTGGTGCGCAAGTCGCGTAGCGAATTATAATGCGGCAAATGGAAAACCCTACCCAATTCGTCCAGTGGTTGCGCTCTGTCGCGCCGTATATTCATGCCTTTGGCGGCAAGACGTTTGTCGTTGCATTCCCCGGCGAACTGGTCGCCGCCGGCGCCCTGCCGGTACTCGCGCAAGACCTGTCCCTGCTCGTCGCACTCGGCATCCGCATCGTGCTCGTGCACGGCTCGCGCCCGCAGGTGGCCGAGCAGCTCGGCCTGCGCAGCGTCGAGGGCCGTTTCCATAACGGCGTGCGCATCACCGACACCGCCGCGATGGAATGCGCAAAGGAAGCGGCCGGCGAACTGCGCCTCGATATCGAAGCCGCGTTCAGCCAGGGTTTGCCGAACACGCCGATGTCGAACGCCCAGATCAGCATCGTGTCCGGTAACTTCGTCGTCGCCCGCCCGCTTGGCGTGATCGATGGCGTCGATTTCGAACTGACGGGCATGACCCGCAAGATTGCCGCCGACAAGATCGCGCCGATCCTGCAGACCGAGGACAACCTGGTGTTGTTGTCTCCGTTGGGCTTCTCGCCCACCGGGGAAGTATTCAACCTGACGATGGAAGACGTGGCCGCATCGGCCGCCATCGCCCTCCACGCCGACAAGCTCATCTACATCACGGAAACGCCGATGATGATCGATGCCGCCGGCACCGACATCCGCGAACTGTCCTCGCACCAGGCCGAGGCCGTGCTGCAGGCGAACTTCCTGCCGCCGGACGTCGCGTTCTACCTGCGCCACGCGATCAAGGCCTGCAACAGCGGCGTCGACCGCGCGCACATCGTGCCCTTCGAGATGGACGGTTCGGCCCTGCTCGAGCTGTTCACCCACGACGGCGTGGGCACGATGATCAGCCACGAAAACCTGGAAAGCCTGCGTACCGCCACAATTGATGACGTCGGCGGAATTATCAAGCTGATCGAACCACTGGAAGCCGATGGCACGCTGGTGTATCGCGGCCGCGAACTGATCGAGCGCGAGATCGAGCAGTTCTCCGTCATCGAGCACGACGGCGTGATCTTCGGCTGCGCCGCACTGTATCCCTTCCCCGATGCGAAGATGGGCGAGATGGCCTGCCTGACCGTGAACCCCGACGTGCAGGCCCAGGGCGACGGCGAGCGCATCCTGAAGCACATGGAAAACCGCGCGCGCGCCGCCGGCCTGACCAAACTGTTCGTGCTGACCACGCGCACCGCGCACTGGTTCAAGAAGCGCGGCTTCCAGCCCGCCACCGTGGACGACCTGCCGAAGGACCGCCAGCACATGTATAACTGGCAGCGCAAATCACAGGTCTTCATCAAGACTTTATAATCTTCGCTTTACCTACACCGAATCAGGAGCAACACATGGCCCGCACCGTCCAATGCATCAAACTGAACAAGGAAGCCGAAGGACTGGACTTCCCGCCCGTACCCGGCGAAATGGGCAAGAAGCTCTACCTGTCGGTGTCGAAAGAAGCCTGGCAGGCATGGCTGAAGCACCAGACCATGCTGATCAACGAAAACCGCCTGAACCTGGCGGACGACCGCGCGCGCAAATACCTGGCGCAGCAGATGGAAAAGCATTTCTTCGGCGAAGGCGCCGACGCGGCTGTCGGCTACGTGCCGCCGGCGCAGTAAATTTTACGGTAGTTCTTCGAGGCGGACGTCCTGTCCGCCCTCACCCTTCCCTTCAGCAGCAGCCTGGCCCTTCAGCGCCACTCGCCTCCCCGGTTTCTTCGGGCGGATACAAAATCCGCGTCCCATCGACCCGCGCAAACGGCGTCAGCGTATGCGGCCGCCGCTTGCCCGGATTGATGATGTGCTCGACCTGGATGCCGCGCGCCAGCAACGCGTCTCCCACCATCGACCGGTGGCAGCGCCACGGCACCGATTCGGCGCACATCAGCACGCAGCGCGTGCTTGCCGCCAGCGCCGCCACCACCTCGACATTGTCATTGAACTCCGGCGTCTGCATGTAATCGGCATAGCCGCGAAACGAGGTATTGCGCCAGCCGCTGTTGGGCGAATCCTTCAGCGGACGGCGCAGCCCGCCGAGGCCCGGCATCTGGCGGTAGCTAATGCCGGCTTGCGCCAGCGACAGCGGGAGCTGGTCCTGGGCGAATTGCGGATTGTGGCGCGACTTCGGGACGGTGCGGATATCAAGCAGGCACGCGATGCCGTTTTGCCGCAGCAAATCGATGAATTCTTCGATCGGGCGGTTCGAATGCCCGATGGTGCCGTGGTAAAACGCAAAAACCCGCTTACCTGCATGGCAGGCGAGCGGGCTTCCGGGTACAGCCGGCACACTGTGCCGGAAGTGCAGCTTACTTCTTGTCTTGCATTTTTTCGCCGACGCGCTCAATGCCCTTGCCGGCTTTGTCGGTCACGGCATCTGCGCCTTGCTTGATTTCGGCGGCGGCTTCTTTCGATTCCTGGCGGACTTCGGCACCGGCTGCCTTCAGGTTCTCGCCGGTTTTCTCTGCTGCCCGCTCGACGTTCGCAGCCGCCTTGTCGGTGGCCTGGTCGACGTTCTCGGCAGCGCGCTCGGTCGCAGCGCCAACAGCGGCACCGGCGTCCTTCGTTTCCTCGGCAACCTTCGCGCCAGCATTGTCAATGGCAGCGCCGGCTTCCTGTGCAGGACCGGTCGACGGATCGTTGTCGGCTTTCTTGCAACCGGTGGCGAGGACGGCGACGGCCAGCATGATGGCGGAAATGGTGGTTTTTTTCATGGTGCGCTCCTTAAAAATTTGTTGTCATTAGATTACACGTTTCCCAGAAAGACGTGCACACGTTACAGTTGTAACAGCGACACAGCCGTTTCCACCCTTCTAGAATAAGCTGTTCGCCTTTCCCGACCGTTGCAAGGATATTATGGTTTACCCCAGCAGGCATTGGAGTCCTTCATGAGCGTAGCGCTCAATCCGAATGAAGTCGAGTTCATCGCGATTCGCGCCCAGGGGCCGGGCGGGCAGAACGTCAACAAGGTGTCGTGCGCCGTGCACGCGCGCTTCAACGTTGGCGCCTCGTCGCTGCCGGCTTACGTCAAGGAACGCATGCTGGGCATGCGCGATTCGCGCATTACCCGCGACGGCGTGGTGGTGCTCAAGGCGCAGCAATCGCGCAGCCTGGAACAGAACAAGGAAGAGGCGCTGCAGCGCCTGCAGGCGCTGGTCGATGCGGCGGCCGAGGTGCCGCTGGTACGCCGGGCAACGAAGCCGACGCGCGGCTCGCAGCGGCGCCGGCTCGACGAGAAAACGCGCAGCGGCCAGGTGAAGGCGCTGCGCGGCAAGGTTACAGAATAAAACCCGGCGTCCTGGCTTACATCTTGCGGCACTGGCGCAGCTCGCAGCGCGCCATGAACACCTTGCCGTCGGCGCATTGCAAGCGATACACCTCAACCGGCCCCGGCTCGGTCACCAGCCCCGCGCCCTGCCCCGCACATGCATGCTGGCGCGCAAGCTGCTCGACCGTCACCGACGACACGCCGACCCGGTAGGGCACGCGCTCGATCGGCGCGCCGCCGGCGTCGACCAGTTGCGGCGGCGCCGGCCTGGCGGCCGCCGCGACTGCCGGCGCGGCCGGCTTCTTTCCGAACATGGCACAGCCGCCCAGGGCGGCCACCATGAGCAGCGGCAGCAATCGTTTCATCGCATCCACCGGATCAGAACGCCAGGGTCTTCACGCCGTCCGCCGTGCCCAGCAGGCAGACGTTGGCGCCGCGCTGGGCAAAGAGGCCCACCGCGATCACGCCGACGATGCCGTTGATCTGCGTTTCGACGCCGGTCGGGTCGGCAATCTCCATGCCGGCCACGTCGATGATCTCGCCGCCGTTGTCGGTGATGAACGCGTCTTCGCTGCCGGCTTTCGTGCGCAGGCGCGGCTGGCCGCCGAGCTCGCGCAACTTGCGCATCACGGCCGCGCGCGCCATCGGGATGACTTCCACCGGCAGCGGGAATGCACCCAGGGTCCGGACCAGTTTCGAACCGTCGGCGATGCACACGAACTGCTTCGACACGGAAGCGACGATCTTTTCGCGCGTGAGCGCCGCGCCGCCGCCCTTGATCATCGCACCCGTATCGGTGATCTCGTCGGCGCCGTCGATGTAGACCGCGATCGACTCGACCTCGTTCAGGTCGAACACGGGAATGCCGTGCCCGCGCAGGCGCGCGGCGGTGGCTTCGGAGGAGGCGACGGTGCCCTTGATCCGGTCCTTGATCTTCGCCAGTTCGTCGATGAAGAAGTTGGCCGTCGAGCCGGTGCCCACGCCGATGATTTCGCCGTCGACCACGTAATCGATGGCGGCGCGTGCCACGGCTTGCTTGAGTTCGTCCTGAGTCATGATGTCCGCAATGGTAAAGAAGGAAATGCCGACATTTTAGCGGATCGGGATGCTCCTGATCGCCGGGACAATGCCAGGCATGCCTGCCCGACCCCGCCCCTGCACATTTATAATGAATTACGGAAATCAGAAAAATACCCAACACTTGTCACCTGGAACGCAGATGCACAGCTATTCGAGGCTCAAATCCGTACTGAAATCCGCCTTCCGTGGCGCCAGCGACAGCGCCGCCCCGCGTCTGCGGCCGCTGCCGGCGACACTCGAGCGTCCTGAAGGCACTCGCCGTTATCTTGTTGCGGCACCCGGCACGCAGGCCCCGGGAAAGCGACCGCTCGTCATTGTCCTGCACGGTGCCGGCGCCTCGGCGGAGCAGGTGCTGGGGATGGCATTCCCGCGCTCGCCCTTGTCCCTGTGGCTGGAAATCGCCGAACGCGAGCAGCTCGTGGTCGTCGCCCCCGATGCCGGGAAAGGCGGCTGGAGCGATTGTTTCGCCAGCGAGGCGCGTGTCGCCAGGAAGGACGATGTCGCCTTCATCGATGCCCTCATCGAACGCGCGATTGCCGGCCACGAAGCCGATCCGGAGCGCGTCTACCTGATCGGTGTGTCGCGGGGCGGCCATATGGCGTATCGCGTGGCAACCGAAATCCCGCACAGGCTGGCAGCGTTCTCGACCGTCCTGGCCAACATGCCGCCGCCCGGGCGGGCCAGGATGCCTGCGGTGCCCTTGCCGGCCCTGGTCTTCGGCGCCACCGCCGATCCCCTGATTCCCTACCACGGAGGCAAATTCTTTTATACGCTTGGTTTCGCGGATCCGGTCAGCAGTATCGAGGATAGCGTGCAGGTGTGGCGCGAACTGGCCGGACTGCCCGATATGCCGGACGTAGCGCGGCTCGGCAAGCGCGAGGTGGGGGACAAAACCAGCGTGACCCGCTTCATGTGGGGACAAGCCGCCGACGGGCTCCAGGTAGGCCTGTACAGGATCGAACATGGCGGCCACGTGGAGCCGAGCCGCCGCAGGCGGTATCCAGGCTTCGTCAACATGCTGGTCGGGCCACAGAATGCGGATGTCGAGGTCGCGGAAGCGGCGTGGGAATTTTTCAGGGACAAACGGGCTCGACTTACCGCCGAGGCCCGCAACGGACCGCGCTAGTCCGGCGACGCAAGACAGCCATACAGGAAGCGCCCGGCCCGGTCATTGACACCAATATGGCGCACGACAGTGCCGCCGCCGGGCCCGCGTGCCAGGCAGAAGCGGGCCTGGTAGCGCAGCGGCATGGCGCCGCCCTTGCCAGGACGGGTGTCGATCTCGACCGTGTAGACCTTGCCGCTCTCCAGGGGCAAGGCGGGCGCCTGTGGCAGCGCCGGCACGCGGCCGGCGTAGGGAATGCACATGCTGTAGGCGACCGGAAAGGTGCGCTCGCGCGGCATGTCCATGCGCCACATCGCGGGCTTGCCCGCGCCACCGGTGACCGTCACCGACTGGAAGTTCGGCGTGCCGCCGCGTTCCTCTTCGCGCTGCGAGATCGTAAAGCAGGGCACGCCGTTCGCGCCTGCCCGCACCTCCGCTTCGCCGACGCGGCGCGCCGCCTGCGCAGGCGGCACGATCAGGCAGGCAAGGCACAGGGTCAGAAGGTGCTTCATTGCGGGCTCGGAAAACGCGGAAGTGGTGAGGAATAAGACTACGATGTTGCTGCATGGCAGCATTGATAATTATCAATACTGGGATGGGAACGGCGGCGCGGCGAGACGGGCTTGCTGCGTCACGCCCGCCGCCGCAGCGGCAAGCGCGCCAGTTGCCGCGCAGGTCCGCGATGCAGGTTCTCGCGGCTGGCCGGGTCATGCAAAAACTCCGCCAGCACCCTTTCGTACAGCGCCAGGTCGTTCTGGTAGCGCCGCTGGCGCATCGCCTCCGGCCGCCCCAGGAACTTCAGCACGAAGTAATCGGCCAGCAGGTCGCCCTGCGCTTCCATGTTGTAGTCGGCCAGCGTCGCGCCTTCATGCAAATCGTAGTGGTACGGCAGCCCGAGGCGCAGCGCTCCGCGCAGCCGCACCGGGTAGCCGAGCTGGTGCTGCCAGACGTGCACCATCTCGTGCATGAACCAGTGCTGGCCGGAGAGAGAGGCCTGCGAATAGTCGTCGAGGAAGCAGGAGTGGTGGAAATAGATGCTGCCGTTCGGCGTCATCGCGCAGTTCTTCGGCTGCAGGTAGGGCAGGTAGCGCCGCGAGAACACACGCACGCGCGCAAAGTCGACCGCGTCCCGGAACAGCAGGGACGCCATCGCGATCTCGCCCGCCGTGAGCGGGCGCCAGCGGCGCGCGGGCACCTTAGCTACAACTTCGCTACAACTTTACTGGCGACGCAACGCCGCGGCGGCGCGCGCCAGCTCGGTGATGCGGCCCCAGTCGCCGGCCATGATCGCGTCCTTCGGGGTCAGCCAGGAGCCGCCGACGCAGGCCACGTTCTTGCAGGCGAGAAAAGCTGGTGCGGTCTCGATCGAGATGCCGCCGGTCGGGCAGAAGGTCACGTCCGGCAGCGGGCCGCCGATCGCGTTGAGCATGCCGACGCCGCCCGCCGGCACCGCCGGGAACAGTTTCAGCTGCCTGAAGCCGGCCTCGCGCGCCGCCATCACTTCCGACGGCGTCATCACGCCCGGCAGCAGCGGCAGGCCGCATTTCCGCGCCGCCTCGATCAGTGCGGACGTGAGGCCCGGCGAGACGCCGAACACGGCGCCGGCGTCGCGCGCGGCGGCGAATTCCTCGCCTTGCGTCAGGGTGCCGACGCCGACGATGGCGCCTTCGACCTGCGCCATGTCGCGGATCGCCCGCAGGCCGTGCGCGGTGCGCAGCGTCACCTCCAGCACGCGGATGCCGCCGGCAACCAGGGCTTTCGCGAGCGGCACGGCGTGCTCGGGATCGTCGATGGCGATCACGGGAATCACGCTCGCCGAGCGCATGATGTCAAGTATGGTCATGGTTGTGGTCATGGTTATTTCTGGGTCCTGAACAGGAAGTCTTCGTCGGAGCCGGGCATGATTTCGCCGCTGTCGGCGCCTTCATGCAACGGCACGGTGGTGTGCTTCGGCGATGGCAGCGGGAAGGTGGCCGCGCCCTCTTCCGCCGCGCTGCTCGAATTGCGGAACATGGCAAACAGCTCGCGCCCCATGCCGATGTGGCTCGATGAGATGTCGGCCGTGATTTGCTGGCGCGCGGCCCACACTTCGTCCGGCACCAGCGCTTGCAAGGTGCCGGCAGTCGCGTCGACACGGATCATGTCGCCATCGCGCACCAGGCCGAGCGGGCCGCCGGCCAGGATCTCCGGCGACACGTGGATCGCCGCGGGCACCTTGCCGGATGCGCCAGACATGCGGCCGTCGGTCACCATCGCCACGCGGTGGCCGGCATCCTGCAAATTCGACAGCGCGGGCGTGAGGGCGTGCAGTTCGGGCATGCCGTTCGCGCGCGGGCCCTGGAAGCGGATCACGGCCACGAAATCGCGGTTCAGGTGGCCGGCCTTGTACGCATGCATGAAGTCTTCCTGCGAATTGAAGGTCAGCGCGGGTGCTTCGACCGCGTGGTATTCCTTTTTGACCGCCGAGATCTTCATCACCGCGCGCCCCAGGTTACCCTTCACCAGCACCATGCCGCCGTTATCGTTGAACGGGTTCGAGGCCGGGCGCAGCACCGACTCGTCGCCGGATTGCGCGGGCACGTCGCGCCAGACGACCTTGCCATCCTCGCCGAGGAAGGGCTCCTTGCAGTGCTGGCGCAGGCCGTGGCCCAGGATCGTGTTGACGTCTTCGTGCGCCAGGCCCGCGTCGAGCAGTTCGCGGATCACGAAGCCGGGGCCGCCGGCGGCCTGGAAGTGGTTGATGTCGGCCTCGCCGTTCGGGTAGATGCGCGTGATGGAAGGTACCACCTTGGACAGTTCGTCGAAGTCGTTCCAGTCGATGACGATGCCGGCGGCGCGGGCAATCGCGACCAGGTGCAGCGTGTGGTTGGTCGAGCCGCCGGTCGCGTGCAGCGCGACGATGGCGTTGACGATGCTTTTTTCGTCGACGATGTGCCCGACCGGCATGTAGTTGCCGCCCTGCTGGGAGATCGCCACCGCCTGGTGCGAGGAGGCAGCCGTGAGCGCATCGCGCAGCGGCGTGCCCGGGGTGATGAAGGCGGCGCCCGGCAGGTGCAGGCCCATCATCTCCATCAGCATCTGGTTGCTGTTCGCGGTGCCATAGAAGGTGCAGGTGCCGGCGCCGTGATACGACTGCGATTCGCACTCGAGCAGTTCCTCGCGGGTGGCCTTGCCCTGCGCGTAGAGCTGGCGCACGCGCGCCTTTTCCTTGTTCGACAGGCCCGAGGTCATCGGACCGCCCGGCACGAACACGGCCGGGATATGGCCGAAGTGCAGCGCGCCGATGAGCAGGCCCGGCACGATCTTGTCGCAGATGCCGAGGTACAGGGCAGCGTCGAACATGTTGTGCGACAGCGCGACGGCGGTGGCCATGGCGATGGTGTCGCGCGAGAACAGCGACAGTTCCATGCCCGGCTGGCCTTGCGTGACGCCGTCGCACATGGCCGGCACGCCGCCCGCGAACTGGGCCACGGCGCCGATCTCGCGCACCGCGTCCTTGATCACTTTCGGGAAGTATTCGAACGGCTGGTGCGCCGACAGCATGTCGTTGTACGACGAGACGATGGCGACCGCCGGCTTCTTTTGCTCGCGCAGCTTGAGCTTGTCGCTCTGGGGGAAGGCGGCGAAGCCGTGCGCGAGGTTGGTGCACGACAGCGCGCCGCGCTGCACGCCATGAATGCGCGCTGCCTCGAGGTGCGCGAGGTAAGCGGCGCGCGAGACGCGGCTGCGCTGGATGATCCGGTTCGTTACCTGTTCAACTACGGGGTGGAGCGCCATTATGGTTCCTTCGAAATTGTGTTCTGAAATTTTACTACAAACTGGAACTGGGGTTCGATGCGTTCGGATTTTTCGGCCGCGGGGCCGTGCCATGCCGCGTGGAGTCGGGACTCCGCCCTGGGGAGCCCCGACACCACGCGGTACAATCCATGCGCTACAACGTTGGCATAACGATCAAGCACCGCAAGTCCGCGCCGATCCATTACGTAGTGAATTTACGCCCGATTCCTGTATTATTCAATAATCTGTCAAAACAACATCGCACGCTCAATATGACTGCCCTGCCCCTCACCAGAACCGCCAGTTTCCAGGCCCTTGAAACCCATGCCGTCGAGGCGGAAGACTGGCAGATGCGCGGCCTGTTCGCGGCCGACCAGGGCCGCTTCGAGCGCATGTCGATCGAGGCCGCCGGCCTGTTCCTAGACTATTCAAAAAACCGTCTGGACGGGCGCACGCTTGAACTGCTGGCCGCGCTCGCGCGCGAGCGCGCGGTCGAGCAGCGCCGCGACGCCATGTTCGCCGGCGAAAAGATCAACAACACCGAGAACCGCGCGGTCCTGCACACCGCCCTGCGCGCCCCGCGCGACGCCAGTCTGACGGTCGACGGCCAGGACGTGCCGGCCGACGTCCACGCCGTGCTGGCGCGCATGAAAACCTTCACCGATGCCGTGCGCAGCGGCGACTGGCTCGGCCATACGGGCAAGCCGATCACCGACATCGTCAACATCGGCATCGGCGGTTCCGACCTCGGCCCGAAGATGGTCTGCCTGGCGCTGCGCCAGTACAGCCACCCGCGCCTGAACCTGCATTTCGTCTCGAACGTGGACGGCCACGACATGGACGCGGCGCTCGAAAAAGTGAATCCGGAGACCACCCTCTTCATCATCGCCTCGAAAACGTTTACCACGGCCGAGACCATGATGAACGCGCAGACCGCGCGCATGTGGTTCGTGGCGCATGCGCCCGCAGACCTTGCCAATGCTGCGCTGGCGAAGCACTTCGTCGCCGTCTCGACCAATGTGGAAGCCATCAAGGCCTTCGGCATCGACCCGGCGAATATGTTCCCGTTCTGGGACTGGGTCGGCGGACGTTATTCGGTCTGGTCGGCGATCGGCCTGCCGGTGGCCCTCAGCGTCGGCTTCGGCTACTTCTCGGACTTCCTCGCCGGGGCGCACGCCATGGACCAGCACTTCCGCACGGCGCCATTAGAGGCGAACATGCCGATGCTGCTGGC
>JAQGLR010000043.1 GCA_028292765.1 Massilia sp.
CGCGCCGACCCGCGCCGCGCCTGCGCCTGGCTGCAGCGCGCCGCCGGCCACGGCGACCGCGAGGCCCAGTTCCGCCTCGGGACCATGTTCGCCAAGGGCAGCGCGCATGTAAATGGCGAGCGCGACGAGGCGCGCGCCCTCGACTGGTACATGCGCGCGGCCGGGCAGGGCCACATGGGCGCCCAGTACAACCTGGCCAACATGTACGCCTGCGGCCGCGGCACCGACCCCGATCCGAAGCAGGCCTTCGAGTGGTACCGGCGGGCGGCCGAGCAGGGCGCGGCCAACGCCCAGTTCAGCCTCGGCGTCATCTATGCCAACGGCCAGGGCGTCGAAAAGGACGATGTCCGCGCCGCCCAGTGGTACCGCCTCGCCGCCGAGCAGGGCGACGCCAGCGCGCAGAACAACCTCGGCGTGATGTACGCCAGCGGCCAGGGCGTGCCCCACGACGACAGCCTCGCGGTGTACTGGTACGAGCAGGCCGCCGAGCAGGGCCATGCGCTGGCCCAGTACAACCTCGGCGGCATGTATGGCAGCGGACTCGGCGTTGCGCGCGACCCGGTGCGCGCCTACATGTGGATGCTGCTCGCGGCCGAGGGCGGCGACGCCACCGCCAACGTCAACAAGACCATCGTCGCCCGCCGCCTGAGTCCATCCGAAATCGGCTGGGCGCTCGACCTGTCGCACAAGTGGCGGCTGAGTCACCGGGATGTCCTGCCGCAGCGCCCGGCGCAATAACCCAGCACCTAGGGTGTGCGGCTCCACCCGGGTGCTTGACCGGCCCGCGACTTCAACGCCGCCCACGCCTGCTCCCTTGGTGGAGCCGACCACCCTACGCCCCCATATCGCTTCCTGCCGGGTTTCGCGCTATGATGCCCTTCGGCACATTTCGCCCATGACGACTCCGCTTAGAGACTACCTAGAGAACAATATGCACATGAGACATGCAAGGCTCGCCGTCGCCCTGATGGCGGCTTTCGGCGTCACCCACGCTGCCGCCCCGGCCGCCTGCACGACGGGTTCCGCAGTGACCTACCCGGTCACCCAGAAAGTCGCGCAGACCGACAACTACCACGGCACCACCATCGCCGACCCCTACCGCTGGCTGGAAGACGCCAACAGCGCCGAGACCAAGGGGTGGGTCGACGCCCAGAACGCGGTGACCCAGGCTTACCTCGGCCAGATCCCGCAGCGCGAAGCGATCCGCCAGCGCCTCACCAAACTGTGGAACTACGAGCGCTACTCGGTGCCGTCGAAAGAAGGCGGCCGCTATTTCTACAGCCGCAACAACGGCCTGCAGAACCAGTCGGTGCTGTACACGATGAAGAAGCTGGGCGATGAGCCGCGCCTGCTGCTCGACCCGAACACGCTGGCCGCCGACGGCACCGTCGCCCTGGCCGGTGCGGAAGTGTCGCCGGACGGCAAGCTGCTGGCCTACGGCACCGCCGCATCGGGTTCGGACTGGAACGAGTGGAAGGTGCGCGACATCGAGACCGGCAAGGACCTCGACGACCACCTCAAATGGGTCAAGTTCTCGCAGACCGCGTGGACCAGAGACGGCAAGGGCTTCTTCTACAGCCGCTACGATGCGCCGGAAGAATCCGCCAAACTCGCCGGCATCAACTACTTCCAGAAGCTGTACTACCACAAGATCGGCACCCCGCAGAGCGCCGACACCCTGGTCTACGACCGTCCGGACGAGAAGGAGTGGGGCTTCCAGGCGAAGACCACCGACGACGGCAAATACCTCCTGATCACCGCCACCAAGGGCACGGCGCACAAGTACCGCGTCTTCATCAAGGACCTGAGCCGCCCCGATTCGAAAGTCGTGCCGCTGATCGACAACTTCGACGCCGCCTACGACTTCATCGACAACGTCGGTTCGACCTTCTACTTCAGCACCGACCGCAAGGCGCCACGCCAGCGCATCGTCGCCATCGACGTGACCAAACCGGCCGAGTCGAACTGGAAGGAGATCGTTCCCGAGTCGAAGGATACGCTGTCGAACGCCCACATCATCGGCAACCGCCTGATCACCGAGTACCTGAAGGATGCGCGCAGCGTCGTCCGCGTGAACGCTCTGGACGGCAAGCTGGTGCGCGAAATCGCCTTGCCGGGCATCGGCTCGGTATCGGGCTTCACCGGCAAGCGCGGCGACACCGAGACCTTCTTCTCGTTCACCGGCTTCACCACGCCGACGACGGTCTACCGCCTCGACATGAAGAGCGGCAAGACCAGCGTGTTCCGCCAGCCGAAGGTCGACTTCGACCCGAACGCCTATGAAACGCGCCAGCAGTTCTTCACGAGCCGCGACGGCACCAGGGTGCCGATGTTCATCGTCTCGAAGAAGGGCATCAAGCTCGATGGCAGCAACCCGACCTACCTGTACGGCTACGGCGGCTTCAACATCTCGATGACCCCGGGCTTCTCGCCGGCCAACCTGGCGTGGATGGAAATGGGCGGCGTGTATGTCGTGGCCAACCTGCGCGGCGGCGGCGAGTACGG
>JAQGLR010000225.1 GCA_028292765.1 Massilia sp.
GTGGGTGAAGTTCTCGTCAGGCGAGTTCGGGAAGATGCGACCACCGCCGCGCCACAGTGGCGACGACGACATACCAGCACGAGCGCGGCCGGTACCTTTTTGGCGCCATGGCTTCTTCGTGGTGTGGTGGACTTCTTCACGGTCTTTCTGCTTGCGGTTACCGCTACGTGCGTTGGCAGCGTAGGCGACCACGACCTGGTGAATCAGTGCTTCGTTGTATTCGCGACCGAACACTTCGTCGGCAGCTGCAACGCCGGTGCCGGCTTGACCTTGCTCATTCAGGAGCTGAAGTTCCATAATTAAGCTCCTTTCTGTGCTTTGGTTTTGACGGCTGGCTTGACGATCACTTGACCGTTTTTCGCGCCAGGAACTGCACCCTTGACGAGCAGCAGTTGACGCTCAGCGTCGATACGTGCGATTTCCAGGTTCTGGGTGGTGACGGTGACGTCGCCCATGTGACCGGTCATGCGCTTGCCTGGGAACACGCGGCCTGGATCCTGCGCCATACCGATGGAGCCTGGAACGTTGTGCGAACGCGAGTTACCGTGGGTTGCACGGCCCGATGCGAAGTTGTGACGCTTGATGGTACCGGCGAAGCCTTTACCGATCGAGGTGCCTTGCACGTCGATCTTCTGGCCCACTTCGAACAGCGAGACATTGACTGCGTCGCCAGTTTTCAGTTCGGCGGCCTTGGCAGCGTCGACGCGGAATTCGCGCAGCATGGTGCCAGCTTCGACGCCTGCTTTAGCGTGGTGACCCGCAACTGCCTTGGTCACGCGGGAAGCGCGACGTTGACCGAATGCGACCTGGACTGCGGCGTAGCCGTCAGTTTCAGGAGTTTTGATTTGTGCGACACGGTTGTTCGACACGTCGAGCACGGTAACTGGGATCGAGTCCCCGTCATCCGTGAAGATGCGCATCATGCCAACCTTGCGACCGAGAAGGCCCAAGCTCATTTTTTCTCCATTCCCACCTACGATTGGGCGGGGGTAGTTGAACTACTAAAACGTACGAACTCTGAAACGACGAGTCCATACCGAAGCCGGCTAGTATAGCGCGCAAAGGGGCTTGACGCAACAAGAGATTCAAGGGTATGTCGACCCCTGTTGCGCGTTTTTCGCAGTGTCTTGGAGAAGAAGGAATCTGGCCTGGCTGGCCAGCACAGAAAAGGCGCCTGAGCGCCTTTTCTCTGCAGCATCACGAGGACGCTGCGCATATTTGAAGTGTTCTGGTGGGCGGTGCAGGATTCGAACCTGCGACCCCTTGGATGTCGACCAAGTATTCTAACCAACTGAACTAACCGCCCGGGGAGCCGCATTATGCCAAGGGTTGGACGGGTTTGCAATAGCTGAGTTGTGCGGGGGTGTTGGCGGAGCTGCCCAGCCCGCCTAAGCCTGCCGTAAGCCCCGATGTGTAAAATCCGTCAATTAGCGCTATATTCACGCCTGCGCTTCGCGCTTGCGCCCGCGCGCGCCGGAGGCCGCGCCACACCACCGGTTCATTCCCAACGAAAGGAGCTGTAATGGCCATCAGTCTGCAAAAAGGCGGCAACGTCAACCTCAGCAAGGAAGCACCGAACCTCACCAAGGTCATCGTCGGCCTCGGCTGGGACCCGCGCTCGACCGACGGCGCGGCCTTCGACCTCGACGGCTCCGCCTTCATGCTCAAGTCCGACAGCAAGGTGCGCGCCGATACAGACTTCATCTTCTATAACAATCTGAAGTCGAGCGACGGCTCGGTCGTCCACAACGGCGACAACACCACCGGCCAGGGCGAAGGCGACGACGAAACGGTGACCATCGAGCTGGCGCGCGTGCCCGCCGACGTCGACAAGGTCTCGTTCTGCGTCACCATCCACGACGCCGAAAGCCGCCGCCAGAACTTCGGCATGGTCGGCAAGGCCTTCATCCGCTGCCTGAACGCCAACGGCAATGCCGAGCTGGCCAGGTACGACCTGTCGGAAGACAGCTCGACCGAAACCGCGATGATCTTCGGCGAGCTGTACCGCGCTGGCGGCGACTGGAAGTTCCGCGCCGTCGGCCAGGGCTACAATGGTGGCCTCGGCCCCCTGGCGCGCTCGTTCGGCGTCAACGTCTGAAGTTTCTGCGGCCGTAAGGCCGTGCGGCCTCACTCCCCGCCCCGCTGGCCACGGGGCCGCTCTCCCCCACTGCAACAGAAGGTTCTATGCGCGTCTGGTTTAATCGCACCTTCTCGTCCGTGTATGCCGCGATCGACCTGATCCGCGAAGCCGACACCGACGGGCGGTTCCACATCATCCACAGCAATCCGAATGCGCGCACGCCCGCGGCGCGCCTTGCCCACGAATTCCACCCCGAGCCGACCGGGCTCGAACCGGCACAATACGTCGACTGGTGCCTGGCGTTCTGCCGCGAGCAGCGCGTCGACATGTTCGTGCCGGGCCGCGAAGCGACGCTGCTGGCCGGCGTCCATGCGCGCTTCGAGGCGATCGGCACGCGGGTCCTGAGCACGGCGTCCGAGGATGCCCTGCAGTTCATCCACGACAAGGCACGCTTCTATGCCGAGACCGTGCTGCCCGGCGCGCCGGTGGCCGAGTTCCGCCGTTTTGAAGACGCGGCCGGCTTCGAGGAAGCCTACGACCAGCTGCGCCGCCGCCACGCCAAACTGTGCGTCAAGCCCTCGCACTCGATCTATGGCCTCGGCTTTGCCGTGCTCGACGAAGGGCGCAACGCCGCCCAGTTGCTGATGGCGGGCGCCGAGTACCACGTCTCGCTCGCCGACTTCCGGCGTGGCCTGGTCGAGATGGGCACTTTCCGCACGATGCTGCTGATGGAATACCTGGACGGGCGCGAATACAGCGTCGACTGCGTGGGCGACCGCGGCCGCCTGGTGGCCGCGGTGGTGCGGCGCAAATCGGGCCAGTCCGGGGCCGGCCAGCGCATCGACCAGCGCGCCGACATCCTGGAGGCGACCGCCCAGCTATGCGGCACGCACGGACTGAACGGCATTTTCAACGTCCAGTTCAAGGAAGCGGGCGGCCATCCGCGCCTGCTCGAGATTAACCCGCGCATGTCGGGCGGCATCGGCATGGCCTGCATCGCCGGCCCGAACTTGCCGTACATCGCGCTGCGCGGCTTCGCCGACGGCTTCGATGGCCTCGACATCGCACCCGTGCGTAACGGCATGCGGGTGGGCGAACAGGCACACGCCGTGGAGCTGGCATGAACGCGCGCAGTGACGCTCCCCTGCCCCTGTCCCTGCCCAGGCAGCTGAGCGAGCAGCTGCCGACCGGCCTGCTCGACGTCGAGCTGCACCAGGGCGCCGATGAACTCGACGCGCTGCTGGGGTTTGCCGCGCGCGCGAACGCGAAGCGCGGCTTCCTGTTCGTCAGCAAGGTGCTCGGCAAGCACTGGCCGGTGCAGCCGCGGCGCATGCTGGAAGTCCATGCGCGCCTCGCTGCGAGCGTGCCGGCGGGCGAAGGCCCGGTCGTCTTCATTGCCATGGCCGAAACGGCGGTCGGCCTGGGACAGGGCGTATTCGAAGCCTGGCTGCGCGCCAATCCGGGCGGCGAAGCGCTGTTCCTGCAGACCACGCGCTACCGCGTCGGCACGGGGCCGATCATCGAGTTCGAGGAAGCGCACAGCCACGCGCCGCGCCAGTTCCTGCACATGCCCTCTGGCGAGGCGGAACAGGCCTTGCTCCTGACCGCGCGCACCATCGTGCTGGTCGACGACGAAGCCAGCACCGGCAACACCTTCCTGAACCTGACCCGGGCCTGCCTGCGCCTGAACCCCGGGTTCGCACGCGTGCACCTGGCGGTGATCGCCAATTTCATGGGGCAGGCGGCAACGAACGGCCTGACCGCGCGCT
>JAQGLR010000275.1 GCA_028292765.1 Massilia sp.
GGCCATCGCCTGCGCCGCATCGCGCGCGCTGCTGGCGCTGTCGAGCTGCGCCGACAGGCCGTCGCGCTCGGCTTCGAGGCGCGCGCCGGCGTCGAGCAGGTCGTCCATGTCGCGCTCCAGGCGCGCCAGCGCCTCGCGCGGGCCGGCGCCCGATTCTTCGGCGTGGCGGCGCGCCCAGGCCGCGAGCTCGGCGGCGAGCGCGGCCGGCAGTTCGGCCGGTGCCGGCGCAGCCGGCTGTTCGTGTTGGAGGCGCCAGGCGCGCAGGTGGCGTCCGATGGCGCTGGCCGAAGCGCCGCCGAGGGCACCGGCCAGGGCGTCGAGGGTCACCGCCGCGCCTGCAGCCTGCAAGTGGGAAGCCGCCGCGGCGACGTCGTCGTAAGTGGTGTCCTGGCTTGGTGAATCGGTGGTCATGGAGCAAAAGGGAGCGTTGTGGTTGGCCCACATGATACGCGAGGCCGCCACGGTGCTGGGCGCACGGGGCCGCCTACCGCCCGCACCGCGCCGCGAGTGTGGTATTATTGCCTCACTGTAATACTTTTTCCATCGTCGGATGGAAGCTGGGCTGCCCGGTTGGCGACGCCGAACGGCACGTGCACCATCGGAATCGTGCCGCCCGGGGTAGCGCGCAAATGGGTCAGCTGGTCGTCGAAAAAGATGTGCGGCCGGAACATGTCGAGCACGCGCGCCTTGTCCATCCCGCCCAGGAAGAAGGTTTCGTCGGCCGACACGCCCCAGCTTTTCAGGGTCGTGACGACGCGCTCGTGCGAGGGTGCGCTGCGCGCCGTGATGATAGCGATGCGCACGATGCGGCGGTAGCCGGCGTCGCTGCGCTGGGCGCTCTCTTCCAGGCGCTGCATCATCGCCAGTTTCTGGAACATGTTCGCCAGCGGCCCCGGACTGTGCGGGCGCTCCATGTGCAGGGTCTCGTGGGCGTGGAATTGGTCGAGGCCGCCGCGCTTGAAGACAGCTTCCGATTCGTCGTCCGCGAGCACGCCGTCGAAGTCGAAGGCCACGCGCAGTTCCAGGTCCTCCTCGCCGTCGTCGATCTGCGACGGCAGCACCAGCCCGGCCGGGTAGTTGACGGCGATCGCGCTTTTCACGTCTTCCTCGTTTGCGCTCAGGAACAGCGAGGCATTGAAGGCGGGCAGGTAGGAATAGGGCGACTTGCCGGCCATGAAGGCGGCGCGCGAGATGTCGAGCCCGTAGTGCGCGATCGAGCGCATCACCCGCAATCCGGTTTCCGGCGAATTGCGCGAAAACAGTACGACTTCGACCGGCGACTCGCCCGGGAAGCATTTATTGATGTTCAGGAAGCGCCGGATGAACGGAAAGGCCACCCCCTTGCCCAGGATGACGTCCAGGTTCTGCTCCTGGTAGCACCGGTATTCGTCCGGCCCGCTGTCCAGATACACCTGGTGCGAGGCGGTGAGGTCGAACAGCGCGCTCGAGGCGACGCCGATGACCAGCTTGTGCTCAATCGGGAACGGCATCGTTTTCCTCGTCATGGAGCTTGTCGAAACAGCTGCGCTGGACGGCGTCCATACCGTCCACTACCTTCGGGCCGCCGAACCACTGTGCAAGCCATGTTTTCATCGTCAACTATCCGTCGGCGCCAGCAAAACCCGATTCTACCCGACACAAGCGCGATCGAAGCGAAACCGTGGTCATGCACATGCGGCGATGCCGGCAAGGGCGATCGCCGCAAAGGCGGGCGCCCTTGTAGGGGAAATCCTACAAATCGCAGTTGGATCGCCGATACCGCACTCCGGCCGGTTCGCGCATACTTCCGCTAATCGCTACACCGCCGGGCCGGAGTCCGGCATCACTCGAATTGCCTGCAGCAACGTCCACCCTGAAGCGACTACCAACCCATGATCCAACCCGCGCCCGACGAGCAAGATCGTCTGAATGCCCTCAAGTCATACGCTATCCTCGATACGCCGCGGGAGACCGACTTCGACCAGCTGGCGCGCCTGGCCGCCCAGGTCTGCCAGACGCCGATTGCCAAGATCACCTTTGTCGACGAACGGCGCCAATGGTTCAAGGCCTCGGTGGGACTGGACATGGCCTGGACCGACCGCGCAATCGCGTTCTGCGCCCATGCCATTGCCGGCACCGAACTGTTCCTGGTGGCGGACGCGTGCGACGACCCAAGGTTTGCGCACAACCCGCTCGTCACGGGCGAGACCGGCATCCGGTTCTATGCCGGCATGCCCCTGGTTTCGCCCGACGGGTTCGCGCTCGGCACGGTGTCCGTCATCGACCGCGTGCCGCGAACGCTCACCGCCGCACAAACCGCGGCCCTTTCCACGCTCGCCCGGCAGGTGATGGTGGTGCTTGAATATCGCCGTCTGGTCGGCAGCGTGACCGATGATAGCGCCCGGACGCAATCCGAACTGGAGCGCGACAAGTTATACAAAGAGAAGATGCAGCTGCTGGCGTTCACCGGCGAGGGCATCTGGGGCGTCGACAGCAGCGGCCGCTGCACCTTCGCCAGCGAAGCGGCAGCCCGCATGCTCGGCTACGCCGTGCACGAGATGGTCGGCAAGAGCATGCATGAGCTGACGCATTACCAGCACGCCAATGGCGACCCGTATCCGGTCCACGACTGCCCCATCTACCAGACTTCGCACACCGGCCGTCCTTGCCAGCGCGACGACGAGGTGTTCTGGCGCAAGAACGGAAGCGCGTTCCCGGTCCGGTACCTGACCTATCCGGTCGTCGAAAGCGGCAGCATCGTCGGCAGCGTCGTGACCTTCACCGATATCACCCAGCGCAAGGCGGCCGAGAACGAGATCCGGCACCTGGTGTTCTATGATTCGCTGACCGGGCTCCCCAACCGGCAGCTGTTGCTGGACCGGCTCCAGCATGCATTGGCGGTCTGTGTCCGTTCCCGGTCCACCGGTGCCTTGCTGTTCATCGACCTGGATAACTTCAAGACCCTGAACGACACCCTCGGCCACGAGCAGGGCGACCAACTGCTGCGGCAGGTGAGTGCGCGGCTGGTGGCGAGTGTACGCAACAGCGACACGGTGGCGCGGCTGGGCGGCGACGAATTCGTGGTGATGGTCGAAGACCTGGCGCCGAACGCGCATGAGGCGGCGAGCGAGGCTCGCTGCGTGGGCGAACAACTCCTTGCGGCGCTCAACCTGCCTTACCTGCTGGGCGGAAGCGCCCACTTCAGCTCCCCGAGCATCGGCATCACGCTGTTCAACGCCCAGGATGCCGACGTCGGCGAGCAGTTGAAGCGGGGCGACCTCGCGATGTACCAGGCCAAGGCGGCGGGGCGCAACACCTTGCGCTTTTTCGACCCCGACATGCAGACCGCGATCACCACGCGCGCCGCGCTCGAGGCGGACATGCGCCACGGCCTCGAGCGCAACGAATTCCTGCTGCACTACCAGCCGCAGGTCGACGCCAATGGCGACCCGACCGGCGCCGAGGCGCTGGTGCGCTGGCGACACCCGCGGCGCGGCCTGGTTTCGCCGGCGGAGTTCATCCCGCTCGCCGAAGAAACCGGACTGATCCTGCCGCTGGGCCAGTGGGTGCTCGAATCGGCCTGCACCCGGTTGGCAAGCTGGGGCGCGCGCCCCGAGACTGCCGGCTTGAACATGGCGGTCAATGTCAGCGCGCGCCAGTTCCGCCACCCGGATTTCGTGCGCCAGGTGCTGGCGGTGCTCGAGCGCACCGGCGCCAACCCGCGCCGCCTGAAGCTGGAGCTGACCGAAGGCCTGTTGATCGACAATGTCGAAGAGACCATCGCCAAGATGATCGCGCTCAAAGCGCAGGGCGTCGGCTTCTCGCTCGACGATTTCGGCACCGGTTATTCCTCGCTCGCCTACCTCAAGCGGCTGCCGCTGGACCAGTTGAAGATCGACCAGTCCTTCGTCAGGGACGTGCTTGCCGGCGGCAACGACGCCACGATCGCCCGCACCATCATCACCCTGGGACAGAGCCTGGGGCTGGCGGTGATCGCGGAAGGCGTGGAGACCGAAGCGCAGCGCGATTTCCTGGCGCACCATCACTGCGACGCGTTCCAGGGCTACCTGTTCAGCCGGCCCCTCCCGGCGGACCTGATCGATGCCTTCATGGGAGCGCGCGCCGGGCGCCATCCGTCACCGGACCCGGGAGTCGGTTGCAGCACCGATACCGGCGATCCTGGCGTGCCTCCGGCCCGGTAGTGGCCCGCACCGCATTGCATCGGGCGGCGCTTCCGTTGCTGCGCTACAACGGACTGGCGCTACTTTCGGTACCCGCCCGCAGCGCTTGCTGCCGGGTTCGGCGGCGACAGCGGGTGCAGGGGCGGCGCCAGCTCCGACCAATGGTTACAAGTAGCCCGTATGAAATCTTGCAAAATTGCCATACAGCTATCTTTTTGCCGGTCGCTAGGGCAGAATGCATCACGTCAATACTAATGGCTGCCCTTTCTTGATCGTGCGCGGCAGCGTTTGGTCGCGCCCCGTGGGCCCGACTGCTTGTGCGCGCCTTGCAGGATCGGCGCCGCTTGCCGCATCACGCCAACTTGGGATAAAAGGTTCGATCCATGCGTAAGTTGAGGCCGCACCAGGCCGCAGGTATCCTGGTTTCACTGCTTGGCCTGGAGGTCATGGCGGGCTGGTGGACCGGCCATGCGCGCCTGGTTCATCTCACGCCCAACTACTTCCCGATGGTGTTCAATGTCGCCCTGGGCTTCTTCGTGGCCGGGGTGGCGCTGGTGTTGCCCGAATCTCGACCTGGCCTTCGGAAAAAGGGCCAGCAGGCGGCCGGCCTGCTGATTGCCACCCTGGGCGTCGTGGCCGGGCTGCAAGACGTGCTGGACACGAATTTCGGCATCGACCAGTTGTTCGTCACCCAGCGGTTCGACGACCGCAACCCGCACCCGGGCCGGATGGCGCCGCTGACCAGCGCCGGCTTCATCCTGACCGGCGCCTGTTTGCTGCTGATGCACCGGCTGCGCTCGTCACGGGTGGCCCAGGTTGCCCTCCAGGTGCTGGTCCACGGTATCCTCGCCGTCGGGATCTTCAGCCTGGTCGGCTATTCGCTCAAGCTCGAACTGCTCTACAACTGGTACCGGTTTGCGCGCATGGCGCCGCACACGGCGATCGGTTTCATCCTGCTCGGCGCCGCGCTATGGGCGCTCTGGTTCCGCACACTCAAGCAGAGTGGCGTGTATACCAACCGCGAGGACAAGCGGATTGCCGCATTCGCCACCCTGATCCTGTTCGTGCTCGCCTTCACCGGCGGATTGGCGGGCTTCGTGCTGTCGATCCAGCGCACCGAAGCGTCGCTCAAGCAGAACCTGGAAGCGGCGCTCGCCACCCGCACGCAATTGCTGGAAATCGTCCTGAGCGACCGGGTCAGGCTGGCGCGCGCGCTGGCGTCCGACCCGTCGCTGCTGGCGTCGCTGCAGGAGATCGCGGCCCACCCGGCGCGCGACCGCGGCGCAGCACTGGCGAAGATGGACCTGCACGTCAGGGGCGACATGGACGCCGGCATGGCGGTGCTCTCGGCCGAGGGCGCGGTGATCCTGCAGCGCGGCCGTCTGGTACGCCAGGCGCGCCTGCGCTTGCCGTTACGCCAGGGCGCAACCCTGCTCTGGGACACGCACGCAATCATGCAGGTGGATGTACCGGTCAACTACAAGGGCAAGCATTTCGGGACGCTGGTGTTGCAGAACGCCATGCCGGCGATCGACAAATTGCTGGCCGATGCCCGCTTGCTGGGGGGAACCGGCGACATCATCATGTGCGCGGCGCTCAGTGCAAAGCAGATGCGCTGCCTGCCGACCCGTCTCGTGCTGCCCGGCTATCCCGTCCTCGACCGTGTTACCAACGGCCAGTCGTGGCCCGCCAGCCGTGCGGTGGACGGGCAGGTCGGTGTGGGCACGGTGGCGGATGGACGTGGGCAGCAGGTGATCGCAGCCCACGGTCCGGTACCCGGCTTCGGCCTGGGGGTCGTGGTGAAGCAGGATACGGCCGAACTGTTTGCGCAAATCAGGGCGCAGATGACCGATCTGCTGGTGCTGCTGACGCTGCTGGTCGCCGCCAGCCTGCTGTTGCTGCGCTCACAACTGCTGCCGCTGGTGACTTCCCTGCTGGAGGCCAAGCGCAAGGCTGACATCAACGAGGCGCGAATCCGGTCGGTGGTCGACAACGTCGCCGACGGCCTGATCACCATCGACACACTGGGCAAGATCGAGTCGATCAACCCGGCTGCTGCGGCAATGTTCGGCTACCAGCTGGACGAGGTCGCGGGCCGTCACTTCGAGATGCTGATCCCGGCGCGCTTCCGGCGGAACCATGCCCGGATCATGGCGGACTATGCACGCACCGGTACTGCCAGCATCATCGGCGGCGCGGCGATCGACGTGTACGGCCAGAGGAAAGATGGCAGCGAGTTTCCGATGCAAATTGCGATTCGCGAAATGCTGGTCGAAGGCCAGCGCTTGTTTGTCGGCATCGTGCGCGACATCAGCCAGCGCCGGCACGCCGAACAAGGGATGCGCAAAGCCGAAGAGCGCTTCCGGCTGGTGTCGCAGGCGACCAATGACGTGGTGTGGGATCTCGATTTCGCGACCGAGCAGACGTGGTGGAACGAAGCCATCACCCATCAGTTCGGCTACCGGCCGGAGCAGGTCGACAGCGGGCCAGCCTGGTGGCGCGACCGGGTCCATCCGGAGGACCGCGACGCGCTCCTGGCAGTCGTCGATAGCGAACTGGCGAGCGGCTGCCGGTTCTGGGCCCAGGAGTACCGCTTCGCCAAAGCCGACGGCAGCTATATGCACATTCACGACCGCGCCTACATCATCCGTGACAACGACGGCAAGCCGACCCGGGCGATCGGTGCCATGATGGATGTGACCCAACGCAGGCAGGCCGAAGCGCGCCTGCGCCGGTCCGAGTCGCGTTTTTCCGAAGTGTTCAACCTGAGCCCGGTTGCAATCACCGTCACGCGCGTTGCCGACGGCGGCTTCCTCGACGTCAACGATGCCTTGCTGCAGATGCTCGGCTATGAGCGCGACGAAGTCATCGGCCACACTTCGCTGAGCGTCAATTTCTGGCTGTCGCCCGAGGAACGCGCGGCCATGGTCGCGCGGATTCAATCCCGGGGTTCGGTCAGGGACTTTCCGATGCGCGCGCGCGCCAAGAGTGGCCGCGTTCTCGATTTACTGATCTCGGTGAACCTGGTCGAACTGGGGGGCGAGCCGCACCTGTTCTGCTTCCTGACGAATGTCACCGAACGCAAGCGCGCGGAGGAAGCGCTGCGCGAGAGCGAAGAAAAATTCCGCTCGATCGTGGAAACGACGATGGACTGGATCTGGTCGATCGACGCCCAGGGACGTGTCTTGTATGCGAACCCGGCGGTCACTGATATCCTCGGCTTCCAGCCGGAAGAACTGATCGGCACGACGATTGTCAACTACCTGCATCCGGACGCGCGGCTGGAGGTCGCGACCGAGTTGTCGAGGTTGGCAGCGGGCAGGGGCGCCTGGACCAATCTGGTCTTGCGCTGGCGCCATAAGGATGGCAGCGACCGCTACACGCAGTCGAGTGCGGTCCCGATGCTGAGCGAACACGGCGAGTTGCTCGGTTATCGCGGGAGCGACCACGACATCACCCTGCTCAAGCGTTATGAGCAGGAGCTCGAGGATGCCAAACACAAGGCGGAAGCGGCCAACCAGGCCAAGAGCGAATTCCTGGCCAACATGAGCCACGAGATCCGTACGCCGATGAACGGCGTGATCGGGCTCACCAGCCTGGTGCTGAACACGCAGCTGTCCGCGCAGCAGCGCGAATACCTCGGATTGATGAAATCCTCGGCCGATTCGCTGTTGCGGCTGTTGAACGACATCCTCGACTTCTCCAAGATGGAAGCGCGCAAACTGGAACTCGATGCGGTCGAGTTCGACGTACGCGAGGCGGTCGGCAATACCTTGAAGATGTTTTCGGCGAGCGCCAGCGAAAAGGGCGTCGAACTGGCCTATCATGTCGCGCCCGACGTGCCGGCCCTGCTGGTCGGCGACCCGGGGCGGCTGGCGCAAATCATCGTCAACCTCGCCGGCAACGCGCTCAAATTCACCAGGCAGGGCGAGGTGGTGGTGCGCGTGGCTGGCGAGCCGCAAGGCAAGGCCAGCACGCTGCTGCATATCAGCGTGGCCGACAGCGGGATCGGCATGTCGCCCGAGCAGCAGGCCCACATCTTCGCCGCCTTCGCCCAGGCCGACAGTTCGACCACCCGCCAGTACGGCGGCACCGGGCTGGGCCTGACCATCGTTTCCCAGCTGGTTGCGCTGATGGACGGCACGATTCGGGTCGAAAGCGAACTTGGCAAGGGGACCACCTTCCATCTTGCAGTGCGGCTCGGGCTGCCTGAACACCAGCCAGCCACCGCCATCGGGCAGCAAGCGCTGGCGTTGAAGGACATGCCGGTGCTGGTGGTCGACGACAATCGCTCGAACCGCTTGATTCTGGCCGAGATCCTGATCAGCTGGGGCATGCATCCGGTGCTGGCGGCCGATGGCCGCCAGGCGCTGGAGGAAATGCACCACCAGGCGGCGCTCGGCACCCCGTTCCCGCTGGTCCTGCTCGATGCCGGCATGCCGCAGTTCGACGGCTTCGAGCTCGCCAAGGCAATCAAGGCGTCGCCGGTCCTGGCCGGTGCCACTGTCATGATGCTGTCGTCGAGCGACGCGTCGGCGGAAATCGCCCGCTGTAACGCCCTGGGCGTGACCCGCTTCGTGCGCAAGCCGATCAAGCAATCGGAACTGTTCGACGCGATCGCCTCGGCCACGAGCGCCACGCCGGTTGGCAGGGTCGGGGCGCTCGAGCACGCATTGCCGATGCGCGCGACCCCGGCGCGGAAATTGAATGTTCTTGTTGCCGAAGACCACCACATCAACCAGGTGTTGATTGCGGCAATCTTGTCCGGGCTGGGCCATTCATTTTCGATCGCCAGGAACGGCCTGGAGGTCCTGCAGTTGCTCGACCACGAGCCGCCCGGCCAGCCATTCGACGTGGTCCTGATGGATGGCCAGATGCCGGAAATGGACGGCTACCAGGCCACCGCCGAGATCCGGCGCCGCGAACAGGCGAGCGGCCAGCATTTGCACATTATCGCGGTGACCGCGAATGCGATGAAGGATGACCGGGAAGTCTGCCTGGCCGCGGGCATGGACGACTATCTGACCAAGCCGATCGACTCCGATCACCTGATTGAACGGCTGGAGGCAATGCAGCGCAGGCCCGGCAAGCCGGACTTGCGTGCCCCGCCTGCGCCATCCGTGCCCGCGGGCGTCCCGAAAGCCTTCGATCTGGAATCGGCCCTGAAAAGGACCCGGGGCAAGCTGACGCTGTTGAAACAGCTCGCCCATCTGTTCCTGCAGGACCTGCCGGATTCGCTGGCGGAGCTGCAGCTGGCGATTGCCGCCGGCGATATGCGCGCCATCGAACGGCTTGCCCACCGGCTCAGGGGCGCTGCGTTCACCGTCAGCGCCGCGCCGCTGGCCGAGGCGGCGTACCGGCTCGAACAGACCGGCAGGAACAAGGAACCCGAACGCTTGCAGGAAGCGGTCCGGGAGTTGCAGGCACGCGCTGCGGAATTGACCACCGAACTGGCACAGCTTGCGGAGAAAGACCTATGAAAGTATTAATTGCAGACGACGATCGACTGTCGCTGCTGTATTTGCAGGACACGCTGGAAGACTGGGGCTACGACGTCGAGACCGTCGCCGATGGCCAGAGCGCCTGCGACCGGCTGCAGCAGCCCGACGCGCCGATGTTGGCCATCATCGACTGGATGATGCCGGGCTTGGACGGCATCGACGTGTGCCGGCTGATCCGCGGCCGCGTCAGGGACCGCTACGTCTACCTGATCATGCTGACCTCGCGCAGCGAAACCGAGCTCGTGGTGGAGGCGATGAACGCCGGCGCCGACGATTTCATCGGCAAGCCGTTCAACGTCGAAGAATTGCAGGTGCGCATCCGGGCCGGGCGCCGGATCAGCGAACTGGAACAGAAATTACGGCTGAAGGCGAGCCATGATGCGCTGACCGGCATCTACAACCGCGGCGCGGTCATCGATATCCTCGAGAAGGAGCTGGTACGCCTGGGCCGGGAGCACCAGCCGGTGGCGGTCATTTTCGCCGACCTCGACCATTTCAAGCGCACCAACGACGTGTATGGCCACTTGGCCGGCGACGCGGTGCTGCGCGAGGTGACCCGGCGCGTAGGCGCCGTTCTGCGGCCTTACGATTCCCTTGGCCGCTATGGCGGCGAGGAGCTGCTGATCGTGCTCCCGGCATGCGATGCCGCCGGTGCGATGGAAGTCGCCGAACGGGTACGGTCGGCGGTGGCCGCGCACCCGGTGGCGACCGAGTTCGGCGCGATTCCAAGTTCGCTCAGCATTGGCGTCGCCGCGGTCGGCGACGGACGGAGCCTGTCCTGCAGTGGTTTGATGCAGCTGGCCGACGCGGCGCTGTATCGCGCCAAAGAGGGCGGGCGGAATCGAATCGAGCTGGCCAAAGAGTGATGTAGGCGGGAAAATAAGGTAAGGGAGGGCATTTGCGCTTGGAGAGGAACAACACAGATGAGCGCTGACAAGATCAGCATTTTGTTGGTGGACGATCATGGCGTGGTACGCAACGGCATACGCCTGATGTTGGGAACGGCCCAGGACATTGAAGTAGTCGGCGAAGCCGCGACGGCACACGACGCGCTGCAGTTCGCAAACGGGCACGACGTCGATGTCGTATTAGTGGATATTAATTTGCCCGACAAAAGCGGGCTCGATCTCATCAAGCGCTTGCGTACGCTGAAGCCGAAAATCGCGGCTGTGGTGCTGACGGCATATCCGGAAGAAACCTACGCGCTGCGCGCTTTCAAGTATGGCGCCGCCGGCTACCTGAACAAGAACAGCAGCGCCGACGTCATCATTGCCGCAGTCCGGAAAGCAGCTGCCGGCGGCAAATACGTAACGCCGGAGACGATGGAAAGGTTCGCCGGCATGATCTGCGGCGACAAGGTCGGATCGCACGAGGCGCTGTCCGACCGCGAACTCGAGGTGATGAAGCGTCTCGCGGAAGGCGAGAGCCTGGTCAGCATTGCCGAGCAGCTGCACCTGAGCCCGAGTACGGTGACCACCTACCGCGCGCGGATCCTCGGGAAGATGGGGATGAAAAGTAACGCTGAATTGACCCGCTATGCCATCGAACATGGCTTGCTGGGCTAGGGCGCAAGCGCGCGGCGCCACCAAACCATCGCGCGGACCGGTTTTTCATCGTCGGGAAGCCTCGGCCGTAAAGAAATACGATTCTCCCTGACGGCAAGGGGGCAGCGTGAAGAAGGGGAAGGGGAGGGGCGGGCCGGGGAAGCCGGCCCGGCGACACGCCGGGGGCGTGCCGCACAAATACAGTAAAGCTTAACGGCCGGTACCGGTGCCGGTGGTGGTGCCCGTGGTGCCCGTGGTGCCGGAGGTACCGGACGTACCCGTGGTGCCGCCCGTGGTACCGGTTGCGCCGGAGCCCGAGCCGCCGGTGCCCCAGTTGCCCGATGTGCCTGCACCGGTGGTGCCCGACGAGGTGCCGGCGCCGGTGGTGCCCGAGGCGCCACCGGAGGTGCCCGACGTGCCGCTCGAGGTTGCGCCGCTGGTGCCCATCGAACCCGAGGAGCCGCTGCCCGAGGTGCCGTCGCCGGAGCCGGAGCCCATGGAGCTGCATGCAGCCAGGCCCAGGCCCATCAGGCCAGCCAGGATGACGCTCAGAGTGGTGCGTTTCATATTGTTTTCCCTCCTTGGATTGTGTGAGGTCTACATCATGCGAGCGCTCTGTTCCGTCCGCTATAGGAAGGAAGCGAGAGCGCGTGTAGGAGATACCGGACAGTTTCCATGCAATTCGAATCAGGCTCAGCGACGCTCGCCGGTCGTGGCCGCGCTGGCACCCTGGACCTTGCCGGCAGTCGCGTCGGTGCCGCCAGTGGTGCCGGAGGTGGGATTGGCGCCCGCGGCGCCGGTGCTGCCGCTGGTCATCGAGCCGCTGGAAGAGCCCGACACGCTCGTTTCCATCGTGTCGCCGCTGCCGGTGCTCTTGCAGCCTCCCAGGCCCAGGCCGGCGCAGGCGGCCAGTAGCGTGACGATCGTGACTCGCTTCATGGTTATCCTTTCAAGGTAATGACAGGTTTTCATGATGCGGCGGCGCGGCGAAGGGCGCTATAGGAACAGCGCCGGTGACCTTGTAGGACACGTCATACGACGGCCTCAGGCGCGCCGCTGTTTCCGGATCCAGGCGACCAGCGCATCCGACACCAGTGGCCGGCTGAAAAAATAGCCCTGGCCCTTGGCGCAATGCTGGTCGCGGACGGCGTCGAGCTGGCCAACGGTCTCGATGCCTTCCGCCACCGTGTTCATGCCCAGGCTCTGGGCGACCTTGACGGTCGCCTCGATCAGCACGCGGTGGTGGTGGCTGGTGTCGGCCTTGCAGACGAAGGAGCGGTCGATCTTGACGGTGTCGACCGGCAGCAGGTGCAGGCTCGACAGCGAGGAGTAACCGGTGCCGAAATCGTCGAGCGCGAGCTTGATGCCGAGCGCCTTCAGTTCGTGCAGGCGCAGCTGGGTCTGTTCGTCCTGGGCGGCCAGGCTTTCGGTCACTTCGAGCTGCAGGCTGGCGGCCGGCATGCCCGTGCGCGCGAGCGTGGCGGCCACCTTCGCGGTCCAGTCGGGCTGGGCCAGCTGGGCGCGCGACAGGTTGACCGCCATCAGGCGCGGGGCCTCTGGCCCCAGCACAGCCTGCCAGCGCATGAAATCGACGCAGGCGCGCTCGAGCACGAAGTCGCCGATCTGGTCGATCAGGCCGCATTCCTCGGCCACGCCGATGAAGTCGAACGGCGGCACCAGGCCGCGGGTCGGATGCTGCCAGCGCACCAGCGCCTCGACGCCGGCCGAGTGGTCGGTGCCGCCGTCCGGGTTCAGCCCGACCACCGGCTGGTAGACGACGAACAGCTGTTCCTCGGCCAGGGCCAGGCGCAGCTGCGCTTCGATGTCGGCGCGGCGCTCGGCGCGTTCGCGCATGGCACGCTCGAACACCACGTGGCGCGCGCCGCCGGTGCGCTTGGCCTCGATCATGGCGATGCTGGCGTCGCGGATCGCGTTGTCAGCGTCGCCCGCGGCATCCCCCGCGGCGACGCCTTCCGCTGCGCCACCCCACAGCACGCCGATGCTGGCGCGGCAGGCCACCTGGGCGCCGTCCACCTCGTGCGGCCGCGCCAGGGCGTCGAGCAGGCGCACGGCCAGCCGTTCGGCTTCGTCGGGATGGCGCAGGCCGTCCAGCAAGACCACGAATTCGTCGCCGCCGACCCGCGCCACGAGGCCGGCGCCGCCGGCGGACGGATCGATCCTGGCGCCCGGCGCCAGGCCCCCGGCGCGCATGCGGTCGGCCAGCGCGGTGAGGAGCCGGTCGCTGATCGAGCCCAGCAGGCGGTCGCCGGCCGACTGGCCGAGCGTGTCGTTGATCTGGCGGAAGCGGTCGCAATTCAGGAACAGCAGGGCGAACGTTTCCCCGGCGCTGCCTTTGCCACGCTCCTTGCCTACCCTGCGATCGAGCAGATCCTGCAACTGGTCGCGCGCCGCCGCGCGGTTCGGCAGGCGCGTCAGCGCGTCGGTGCGGGCGGCGCTGCGCAGGCGCCGGCGCAGGGTTTCCTGCTCGCGCTGGGCGTCGAAGGTGGCGTCGCTGATCGCCGCCATCAAGCGCCCGGCGTCGAGTTTCATCAGGCTGATCGACAGCACCTGCGGCGCGCCCGGTGCGCCCTGGCCGTCGAGCGGCACGCGCAGCGCATCGCAGACCACGCCCGAGGGCTCGTCGAAGGCGCCGGCCATCTGCCGCACCTGCGGCGCGACCGCATCGAGCACGGCAAACAGGTTGTCCAGGGCGCCGTCGCGCGCGAGCGGCATCAGGAGGTTCGAGGCCATCGGGTTGAGCATGTCGACCGTGCCCGCGAGGTCGGTCTGCACCAGCCCGATCGGGGCGCGGTACAGGAACTGGACCAGGGCCTCGTAGGCGTCCATCTGCTCAACCTGCATGGCGGCTTCTTTGTTGCGTGTTCTCATGTTGGGGCAGGTCGGGAGTCCAGGCGACGACGCGGTTGCGCCCGGCGGTTTTGGCAGCGTACAGCGCCTGGTCGGCGCGCTTGATGAGGGCATCGATGCTATCCGCTACGGTCGCCGTTTCGCTTTCGAGCACGGCCACGCCGCCGCTGACCGTGTAGGCGATCTCGGCGCCGTCGGCGGCCACCAGCCGGGTCGAGACCGAGGTGCACAGGCGCTCGGCGATCGCCAGCGCCTGCGCCGGGCCGGTGGAAGGCAGCAGCACGGCGAATTCCTCGCCGCCGATGCGCGCCACGGTGTCGACCGCGCGGAAAGTGTCGCGCAGCGCGTTGGCCAGGTCGCACAGGACGCGGTCGCCGGCCGGGTGGCCGTGGCGGTCGTTGATGTGCTTGAAGTGGTCGGCGTCGAACACGACCAGCGCCAGCGGGCGCGGCGTGCGGGCGGCGCGGTCCAGTTCGAGCTCGGCCGCTTCGAAGAAGGCGCGGCGGTTGGCAAGGCCGGTCAGGTGGTCGCAAAATGCCGCCTGGCGGCGCTTTTCAAAGGCGGCGCGCTTGTCGCTGATGTCGCGCAGGATCAGGCAGTAGGCAGGCGCGTAGTCGTCGTCCCGGTCGTCGAGGCCGAACGTGTCGCGCTCGGGCAGGGGCGCGATCAGCGCACTGCCCCAGAACTGGCTGCCGTCGGCGCGCAGGCGCAGGCCCTCGTCCATGCTCCAGCCGTTACGGTCCGCTTCGCGCAGGCGGTCGAGCAGGTGTTCCGGCGTCATCGCATCGGGCGGATAAAACACCGAGTAGGGCGAGCCGATCACGTGTTCGCCGAAGCCGGTGACGCGCGCGATGCTGTCGTTCCAGTCGCACAAGCGGCCGTGGCGGTCGAGCGCGGCCAGTGCGTAGTCGCTGATGCGGGTCAGGATGGCGTTCAGCCAGGCGTCGCTCTGGCGCAGCTGGCGTTCGCGCCGCACTTCGGCGGTGACGTCGTGGATCACCGCCATCAGGCGCGTGTCGTCGAGTTTGAGCAGGGTGAGCGAGAGGATCTGCGGCGTCGCCCGGTTCTGGTCGCCCGCGCGCGGGTGGCGCAGGTGAATATGCAGGCCCTCGAAGACCATGCCGTTCGTGCGCGGGTATTGCTCGCACTGCAGGCGCAGGTCGGGCGCCACGTCTTCCAGGGCGGCGAACAGGTTGGCCAGGTCGCCGTCCGGCGACAGCGGCATCAGGAGCTGGGCCGAGATCGGATTGATCATCACGATCTCGCCGTCCATGCCGGACTGCACCAGCCCGACCGGGGCCAGGTAGAGGAACTGCATCAGCGCCTCGTGCTCGGCACGCAGCGCTTCATGCCCGGCACGCAGCGCCTCCGGGCTGTCGTCGATTGCAGTCACCGGCGCTGGACCAGGACGTAGCGGGTCGTGCCGGTTGCGCTGGCCAGCAGGCGCAGCTTGACCTTGACCGGGCGCATGCGCAGGGTCAGCACGTAGTCCATCGTGTCGTCGAGTTCGCTGCCTTCGTCGGCGGCATCCTCGAAGCGCTGGGCCACCATGAAATTGTTCAGGCAGGGTGCGACGTTGGTGAACAGCGGCTCGCCGATCACCCGCTGCGGCGACAGGCCGGCCGCCTGCGACTCGACGGCGTTGTAGCGCTGCACAACGGTGTCGGCATCGAAGCCGATCACGCCAAAGCCGAGCGCGTCGAGCTGGTCCTGGTTGCAGGCGTCGAGCAGGTCGGTCAGGCCGCGGGAATCGAAGGTGGGGGAAACGCTGGTCATATGAGGGCCTTGTAGTATGCAAATCGGATATTAATTGATTTGCGGAAACTAAATGTTGGCATGGGCGCGTCCGGGTGTCAATCGGGTACGCATCGCGAATCGACGATTTTATCCTGCGGTTGACAGGAACGTGTCGCCGCTGTCACGATCCGCCCAGATTCTTTGTTGAAATGGAAACGATGACTTTCTTCGCGCGTGTGCAGTGGTGGCAGGACGATCTTGCCCTTGAGCGCGTCGTGCGCGACCTGGTTGCGTTCGAACTGGCGCAGGCACGCCCGGGACGCGTCCTGCCGCCGCAACCGTGGCCGGCGAATCTGGACTTTGTTGCCGACTTGGGCGCCGACTCGCTCGACCTGATGGGCGCGGCCACGGCCCTCGGCGACCTGCTGGGTTTCGGCCGTTCGGGCATGGCCGACGCGCTGCTGGGGCAGCCGCTGCTGGCCAGCTGGGTCATTGCTGCGCGCACCAGCCTCGAACGCCATGACGCCGCGCTGGTATTTCGCACCTCGGGCAGCTCGGGCGCGCCGAAGCGCTGCACCCATTCCCTGGCCAGCCTGTGGCGCGAGGTCGACGAGCTGGCCCGGCTGGCGCCGGGCCGCCGCCGCATCCTCGGCGCGGTGCCGGCGCACCATATCTATGGCTTCCTGTTTACCGTGCTGCTGCCGCAGGCCGGGACGCATGTGCGTCCAGCAGTGCCGGTGCTGGACCTGCGCGCATCATCTCCGGCCTCGCTCGCCGCGCGCCTGGAGCCGGGCGACCTGGTCGTGGCCCATCCCGACTTCTGGGCACAGGTAGCGGCACTGGGCCAGGATTTCCCGCCGGACGTGACCGGCGTCACCTCGACCGCGCCATGTCCCGACGCCGTCGCGCAGGCGCTGGCGGCGGGCGGCCTGCGCCTGCTGCAGGTCTACGGCAGTTCCGAGACCGCGGGCGTCGGCTGGCGCGACGCGGCCGGCGAGGCCTACCGGCTGTTGCCCTACTGGCGCCGCACGGAGATCGACAACACGCTGGAGCGCGACAGATCGGGGAAAAGCGCGGGCGAAAGCGCGGGCGGCGGCGGTGTCGAACGCCATGCGCTGCAGGACCGGCTGGCGTGGCGCGGGCCGGATCGCTTCATCCCGAACGGGCGCATCGACAACGCGGTGCAGGTGGGCGGCATCAACGTGTTTCCCGCTTACGTGGGCGAGGTGCTGGCGATGCACCCGCAGGTAGCGCAGTGCGTGGTGCGCCCGATGCGCGCGGACGAGGGCACGCGGCTGAAAGCCTTCGTCGTCCCGAAGCAGGGGGCGCACGGCCCGGCGGCGCTGCGGGCGGCGCTCTCGAACTGGGTCGGCGAACGGCTGGCGCCCGCCGAACGCCCGGCGGCTTACTCCTTCGGCCCGGCGCTGCCGCGCCAGCCGAACGGCAAGCTGGCCGACTGGATCATCGACGCCTGGGACTAAGGACCGGATTCCAGCTCGTCCAGGCGACCGACACCAACGGGCAGGCATTTGCAGTCGGCGGATGGTCTCCAACCGAGGCGACTACCTGGCCGACGACCTGGTTGGGCCTCAGGATGATGGATGTGGCTCGCGACGCGCCCATCGCGGGGCGCGACTTGCCGCTCGTGGTGATCTCGCACGGAATTTTTTGAAAAGAATTTGATAAGCCGCCAAAGTTCGAATTGATTCAAAACCCGCCGCGAGCCAGGCAGATCGGGTCGTGGCGCAAGAAACCAGTGTGCCGACCCCAGGAGCATATTTGTCGTCGCCAAATAGTGATAATGTAGTTGCTTTATCACACGGGGGCGACCATGTTCAAGAGACTTGCGGCGGAAGCACTGGGCATCAGCGATATCGGTGTCATCGTCGGGCCTGCGGAGTACAGCAAGGTCGATGCGGACGATTACCTGTTCAGCGAAGATGGTGAACAGATTTTCTTTCTCATCAAAAGCAAGAAGGACGAGTACTGCTTCACCAACCTCGCGCTGATCCATGTGGACGGCGACTCGGCCGTGTCGTCGAAGCGTTCGATCAAGCGCTACGACTATTCGTCCCACCAGGTCTCCGGCGTCAGCATCGAAACCGCCGGTACGCTGGATATGGATATCGAACTCAAGTTCAAGCTGGACAATACGCAGTTCTCCATCGACGTCAAGAAGACCTTCATCGAACAGCTCAAGGACATTTACAAGGCCTTGATCTCCATTGGCAAGCAGCAGCAGCGCGATGCGGTGTGCCGCGACAATGCGCTGCGCGCGCTCGATGCCACGGCTTCGGTGCACAAACTGAATATCGCTCCGGGGGCAGGCAGCCTCGTCAGCCAATACGGTGAACTGCTGGCGGCTTTGAACACGGCCATGCTCGATACGCACACCAGGCGCGATTTCAGCGACGTGTTTGCCAAGTATATTCACAACTGAAGGATCGGCGCCAGCCAAGCTCTGGACTTGAATGAAAATACATCGCCTGCTCACTAAATCTTGGCCATGGATCGTCGGCGTTGCTGCCTTGACCACGGCTGCTCAAGCCATGCACGGTGCTCAGCCAGCCGGCACCGATTCCTGCGGACTTGGACTTCCGCCTGATGCGGCTGGTTTTGCACAACAAAAGGAACAGCGCGCGTCTGAGGTAAAAAACAATGGGTTCTTGCGCGTGTGTGAGGCAAACCTCCAGCGTTACTCGGTCACGTTCGTTCCAATGGTTGCGGCGACCCTTGGTTTGGACTTCGAACCGGTCAACCTGCGCAGTACCCCTTTTGCGAGGCTTGACAGCCTTGGCGGCCGTTCGGAGACCGTAACGGACACTCAATCGCGCTTGTATCGCGGATTTCGTACTCCCGAGGGCTACACATTGACGCTCTTTGAACACGATATGTCCGCAGATGGTTCGAGTATGTGGCGTGACCCAAAGGACGAACCGGAGCGCATCAACGGGTTGCCGGCCCGATTGCTCGTCTTGCAGGCCAGCTCCGGGCGATCGGTCTCAGTCCTTTCGTGGCTCCAGGGAAGGCGTTATTACGAGATATGGCTGGAGGCCAATGCCGCACGTAATCCAATGCGAGCTCGCCTGTTTGACCTTGCCAGTTCGCTTCCCCTTTCGGTCCCGGCCTGTCCTAACGAGACTCCACCCAGGCGGGCAGCCCTGGGCCCCGACGGTTTTCCTGTCGACGAGCCGATGCCACTTACCTTGACAACAGAGCAAATGGAAGCGCTCAGCAGGGAACGCTCTTGTAAGTGAACAAGCCACCTTCATGCGACCAGTCATGGTGTTCTTGGACTTCCTGGAAAAACCATCGGGTCGGCGACTTGGCGAATGACCGCTTCGAACAGCGGTACTTACAGCCATCGCTCATCGCAACCGGAGGCATTGTGTTGAAATTCATATTCATATCGATTATCGCTACCGGAATGTCCATGTCGTGTGTGGCTAGCGAAAAGTTAGCGAAGTCCAGGGACGGTACGCTGCTTGTAGAAAGCCTCCCGGAGTCGGTAGAGAAAGAGTTTGAAGGTTGTGCTTGCACTTTTAACAGCCCCGGAAACCATTCTTTAACCGTCCTTGCCTGGGACTATTCGTCGCAGCAAGCAAGCGCAGCAATGCAAATCAACGGAAGGACCGAGCGTTTGTCGCTTGTCGGAGAAAGAAGCCGTCGAAAAAAGGGCAACCAGGGTGAACCTCAAGAGGGTGATTCGACTGAGTACAAATTTTCTTCTGATTCAGTTTCGACGACGCTTGGTTGCAAGGTGTCGAAGACATGTTGGGGCACGCCAGGTTGTGAATACATTGCCTATTCCTGTTCCGCACAGGTTCGTGCAAATGGTGTGCAAGTGAGACTCCCTGTGAACGGGGGCTGCGGCTGCTAGAAACCAGCCCTCAGCAACGGCGACAATCGGGAAAGAGTGCGGCAATGGCGTGCGACATTCATGGCCATCACATTACTGACGCCCTGCTGGCAGCTGGCCTGTACCGGCGGCTGCGGGTGATGGACCCCGGCACTCGATGGCCGCTGCGCTGAAACCTGCCCTCGTTCCGTTCTTCAAGGGGAGTGCAGGCCTGTGCGCCCGACGCGAGGTCGCTGGGCGACGTCTTTTCCAGTCGCTAGCTTCGCCCTACTGCGGCGGGAAGAAGACGGGGTTGGCCGCGGGTGGCGGCGGCGGGGCGATGCTGTCGGCGCGCGGATGGTCGTCGCCTTCCGGCTCCGGCTCCTCGTCATCCGGTAACGGCGCCGCGGGAAGCGCCGCCAGGTCGACGTCGATCGCGCGCAGTTGCGGCATCTCGGCGAACTCGGCATAAATCCAGTCGTCGTTCTCGCGCAGCATGCCTTCCGGCTCGGGGCGTTCGGTTTGCGGGCGCTTGGCGAGCGCCACCTGCATGTAGTCGAGCCAGATCGGCAGCGCCAGCGTGGCGCCGAACTCGCGTCCGCCGAGCGAGCGCGGCTCGTCATAGCCCATCCATGCGACGCCGACCACATTCGCGCCATAGCCGGCAAACCAGCCGTCGACGGCATCGTTGGTGGTGCCGGTCTTGCCGGCGATGTCGCTGCGGCCGAGGCGCTTGGTCGCGGCCGCGCCGGTGCCGTAGCGCGTGACGTCGCGCAGCATGCTGTCCGTGATCCAGGCGTTGCGGGCGTCGAGCACGCGCGCGCTTTCCTGGCGCGGCGCCGGCGGCTCGGCGCGGAACAGGATGGTGCCGTCGCCGTCCTCGATCTTCGCGATCAGGTAGGGCTTGACCGCGTAGCCGCCGTTGGCAAACACCGCATAGGCGCTGGCCATCTGCTCCGGCGTGACGGCGCCGGTGCCGAGCGCCATCGTGTAGTTCTGCGGATGGCGCGCCAGGTCGAAGCCGAATTTGGCCAGGTAATCGTGGGCGTAGGGGACTTCCAGCGCGCGCAGCAGGCGCACGGTCGGCACGTTCTTCGAGTGCGCCAGCGAGTAGCGCATCGTGATCGGGCCGCTGAACACGCCGTCGTCGTTCTGCGGCGACCAGGTCGCGCCCGCGTTCTCGCCTTCCATGTCGAGCGGCGCATCGAGGATCAGGGCGCCCGGCGAATAGCCTTTCGCCACGGCCGCCGAATACACGAAGGGCTTGATCGCGGAACCGGGCTGGCGCCAGGCTTGCGTCACGTGGTTGAACTTTTGCAGGTTGTAGTCGAAGCCGCCCACCAGCGCCTGGTAGGCGCCGGTGTCGGCATCGAGCGCGACAAAAGCAGCGGCGACTTGCGGCACCTGGGTGATGGCCCAGCCGTTTTTGCCGTTTTTCGTGATGCGCACGATGGCGCCTGGCGCGATGCGCTGCGATGCCTTGCCCTTGCCCGACAGGCCAGCGGCGGCGAACTTCAGTCCAGCACCGGTGATCGTGATGCTGTCGTCGTCCAGGGTGGCGACCTTGACCGACTTGCTCGAGCTTGAGAGCACCATCGCCGGCACCAGGCCGTCGCTCGACGGACGCTTTTGCAGCGCGTCGGCCATGGCTTCCTCGCGTTCGAGCGCGTCTTCCGGCAGCTCGATGCGCGCTTCCGGACCGCGGTAGCCGTGGCGCGCATCGTAGGCCAGCACGTTGCGGCGCACCGAGTCGTAGGCCGCTTCCTGGTCGGCCGAGACGATCGTGGTCGTGACCTTGATGCCGCGCGTGTACGACTCTTCGGCGTACTGGGCGAACACCGCCTGGCGCGCCAGCTCCGCCACGTACTGGGCGTGGGTGCCGAATTCCTTTGGACGCGCGTGCACGCGCATCGTCTCGCTGACTGCCTGCGCGTACTGCGTCTCGTCGATGTGGCCGAGGTCGCGCAGGCGGCGCAGCACCTGTTCCTGGCGCGCCTTGGCGCGCTTCATGTTCACGGCCGGGTTGTTGCGCGACGGGTTTTGCGGCAGGCCGGCCAGCATCGCCGTCTCCGCAATCGTCAGCTTGTCGAGCTTCTTGCCGAAGTAGCTGCGCGCGGCGCTGGCGAAACCGTAGGAACGCTGGCCGAGGTAGATCTGGTTCATGTACAGCTCGAGGATCTGGTCCTTGGTCAGCGCCTCTTCGATCTTCTTGGCCAGCAGGACTTCGTTGAGCTTGCGCGACAGGACTTTTTCGCGCGACAGGAAGAAGTTGCGCGCCACCTGCATCGTGATGGTCGATGCGCCGCCCGAGCCGAAGCCGCCGCGCAGGTTCGACACCACCGCGCGCGCCGCGCCCATCCAGTCGATGCCCTTGTGCTGGTAGAAGCGGGCGTCCTCGATCGCCAGCACGGCGTGTTTCATCATCGGCGGTATCTGCGCGATCGGCACGAAGTCGCGGTGCTCCTCGCCGAATTCGCCGATCAGGACATTGTCGGCCGTGTAGATGCGCAGCGGGATCTTCGGCTTGTAGTCGGTGACGGCGTCGATCGAGGGCACGTTCGGCAGGATGGCGAACAGGAACCAGACGCCGACACCTGCAATGGCGAGCACGATCGCGGCCAGGATGAAGAAGATGAAACCGCGTTCGCGACGCGGCAGCCGCAAGGCTCGGGGGGACTTGGTCACGACGGATTCTCCTGCTGTGGCCCACGCAAAAAGCGAGCCGGGCGGGGCATTATAATCCGCTTTTCTTCCACTCAAGCGTATGCCATAGTCACGCCTTCAGCCTGGCTTAAGCCGCGCCGGGCGTTCAGTGACGAAAGAATAGCGATGCCCTACGATCCAAACCCCGCCGGCGTGAAACCCTACATTCCGGCGACGGCGCAACTGCCCGAGATGACGATCCGGGCCCTCGTGATGGGCGTCGTGCTGGGCATGATCTTCGGCGCGTCCTCGCTGTACCTGGTATTGAAAGTGGGCCTGACGGTCAGCGCCTCGATTCCGGTGGCGGTCATTGCGATCACCCTGTTCGGCCTGTTCAAGAAGATGGGCGGGCGCGAATCGACCATCCTGGAGAACAGCATCACCCAGACGGCCGGTTCCGCCGGCGAATCGCTCGCCTTTGGCCTGGGCGTGACCATGCCGGCGATTATGATCCTCGGCTTCGACCTCGAAATCTCGCGCGTGATGCTGGTCGGCGTGCTGGGCGGCCTGCTCGGCATCCTGATGATGATCCCGATGCGGCGCACGATGATCGTCGAGCAGCACCGCGAACTGAAATACCCCGAAGGCACGGCCTGCGCCGAAGTGCTGAAGGCCGCCGCCACCGAAACCTCGCGCGCCGCCGCCGGCGAAGTGCGCGAAGCGGGGTCGGATGCGGCGGTCGAGGCCAAGCGCCGCGCCGCCATCATCTTCGCGGGCTTCGGCGTCGGTCTCCTGTACAAGGTGGCCAACGTCTCGCTCAAGGGCTGGAAGGACGTCGCCAATTTCGAGTTCGGCGCGCCATTGAAAGCCGGATCGGCCGGCGCCGAGGTGTCGCCGGAGCTGGTGGGCGTCGGCTACATCATCGGCCCGCGCATCGCGTTCACGATGGCGGCGGGCGGCGTGCTGTCGTATTTGCTCCTGATCCCGATGATCAAGTTCTTCGGCGAGCTGCTGACGGTGCCGGTCGCGCCGGGGACGATGCTCATCAAGGACATGTCGCCGGACGACATCCGCGACGCCTATGTGCTCTACATCGGCGCCGGCGCGGTGGCGGCGGGCGGCCTGATTTCGCTGGTGCGCTCGCTGCCCTCGATCTGGAATGGCCTGAAGGGCGGGCTGGCCGGCATGGGCAAGGGTAAACCGGCGGCCGGCACCGCACTGCTCCGCACCGACCAGGACATTCCGTTCAAATGGGTGGCCATCGGCTGCCTGGCGATCATCGCCATCATCACCTTCGCCACGCCCCTGCACATGAACCTGCTGGGCGCCTTGTTGATCCTCGTGTTCGGCTTCCTGTTCGCCACCGTTTCCTCGCGCCTGACCGGCGAAGTCGGCTCCTCGTCGAACCCGATTTCCGGCATGGCCGTGGCCACGCTGCTGTTCACCTGCCTGATCTTCCTCGTCCTGGGCTGGACCGGCGGCCAGTATTACGTGACGGCCCTGTCGGTCGGCGCCATCGTCTGCATCGCTGCCAGCAACGCCGGCACCACCTCTCAGGATTTGAAGACCGGCTTCCTGGTCGGCTCCACCCCGCGCCTGCAGCAGTACGCGATCCTGTGCGGCGCCTTCGCCTCGGCGCTGATCCTCGGGCCGATCCTCCTGAAACTGAACGATGCCGGCACCGTGTATGTACCGGCAGCCCAGGTGGCGCCGGGCCTGGTGGTCGACGCCTCGAAGCTGGTCGAAACCGGTCGCCTCCAGGGACCGCAGGCCGAAATTGACGCCAGGACCTATAAAGTATGGCGCAAGCCGGACGCGGTCGGCGGCCCGGCCGGCAAATACCTGGTCGGCGACGATGGCCGCCTGGCTTACCTGGTCGACCCTGGCATCAACGGCAAGTACGACAAGCGTCCGGACGGCACCGAAGTGAAGAAGTACGATGCGCCGAAGGCAGTGCTGATGTCGTACATCATCAAGGGCATCCTCGACCAGCAGCTGCCGTGGACGCTGGTGCTGTTCGGCGTGATGATCTCGGTCGTGCTGGAACTGGCGGGCATCCAGGCGCTGGCGTTTTCGGTGGGCGTCTACCTGCCGCTGGTGTCGACGCTGCCGATCGCGGTCGGCGGCGCCGTGCGCTGGCTTGCCGACCGCCGGAATAACAGGCTGCCGCAGTACGCCAGGCTGGATGCCGAGGAACGCACCGCCGCGGGCGACCGCAGTTCCGGCACCTTGCTGGCCTCGGGCTATATCGCCGGCGGCGCGCTGGCGGGCATCGTGATTGCGATCACGGCCGGCGTGATGACGAATTTCGACAGCATGATGGCGAAGTGGGCCGAGGGCTCCAATCCCTTCGTCTCGGGGCCGAACGCGGACCTGCTGTCGCTGATTCCGTATGCGGCGATTATCGTGCTGCTGTACTGGGTGGCGCGCGAGAAACCGGCGAAGTAGGGTGATCGACATCGGCGGTCTCACCGTCAGCACCTCGCCACCGCGTGACAACATACCCCACGGGTATCCCTCAAGCTTCACGGAAGCACAGGCGAAAAAAAACGGCAGCCGAAGCCGCCGTTCTTGATTCGAGCTGACCGCGTAATTACTTCACGCCGTGCATCAGCTTCTGGATCAGCGGAGCAAGCAGGAACAGCAGCACGCCGCCGGCCATCAGCGACCAGAAGCCGAAGGTGTAGCCGTCCAGCGCCGAAGCGATCGACATGCCCGATTCGCCCGAGACGTGCGAAGCGAAGATGCCGGACAGGTTGTTGCCGATACCGGTCGACAGGAACCAGCCGCCCATGCCCAGGCCGACCAGGCGCACCGGAGCGAGCTTGGTGACCATCGACAGGCCGATTGGCGACAGGCACAGCTCACCGATCGACTGGATGAAGTAGACCGTGAACAGGGTCCAGAACGGGATCTTGTTGTCCATGTCGACCAGGCTGCCCAGCGCGAACATCAAGAGGCCGAAGGCGAGGGCGTTGAAGATCAGGCCGAGACCGAACTTGCGCGGGATCGACGGGTTGGCGTTGCGGCGGCCCAGCATCACCCAGATGGCGGCGATGATCGGCGCAAAGAGGATGATGGCGACCGAGTTCACGCTCTGGAACCAGGCGACCGGGAAGATCCAGCCGTTCAGGTCGCGGTCGACGATCTGGTCGGCCAGGAAGGTGAACGAGCTGCCAGCCTGCTCGAAGAACATCCAGAACAGGATATTGAACGCGAAGATGATCATCATGGCGATGGTCTTGTCGCGTGCGACCTTGCCGTTGCGGATACCTTCGATCAGCAGCATCAGCGCCAGTGCGACGAACAGCACGGTCAGGATGATCTGCAGGGTGCCGGCGCCGAGTTTCAGCAGCAAGTACACGCCCGGGATCACGATGATGCTGCCGATGATGACGGCGATCGAGCGTCCGCGGCCCTGGGCCTGCGGCTCGGGAGCGCCGATGCCGGCGAGCGTCTTGCGGCCGATATAGAACCACACGAGGCTGATCAGCATGCCGATGCCGGAAACGAAGAACACGACCTTGTAGGCCGGGGTCGTGCCGTCACCGTATTCCTGGGCCAGGATCTGGGTCAGGATCGGGGCGATGAACGCACCGGCATTGATACCCATGTAGAAGATGGTGAAGCCCGAATCGCGGCGGGTGTCGTTCAGCGC
>JAQGLR010000300.1 GCA_028292765.1 Massilia sp.
GGATCAGGGTGACGGCGGCGCCGGAAATGAATTCGCGGATCGTCTCGACGCCCTGCAGGCGCGCCACCAGGGTGCCGGTCGGGCGCTGCTCGAAATACGGCAGCGGCAGGCGCAGCATGTGGCGGAACACTTCGCTCCCCAACACGGCGTCGATGCGGTTGCCGGTGTGCAGCACCAGGTACTGGCGCAGCCAGGTCATCACCGAGGTGAAGACCATGAACATCAACAGGCCGACGCCGAGGACGAGCAGCGTGTTTTTCGTCTGGTGGACCACCACCTTGTCGATGATGGCCTGGGTGAACAGCGGCGTCGCCAGGCCGACCAGCTGGATCGCCAGCGAGGCCAGCAGGACGTCGCGCCAGATCGACTTGTGCTTGAGGAGTTCAGGGACGAACCAGCGGAAGCCGAATGCCTTCTTTTCCTGCGTGAAGCCGGCGATTTCCTCGTCGTCTTTTCCGTTGCCGACCTCGGGCGCCTTGCCGAACAGGAGGATGCTCGGGGCAAAGCGCAGCGCGGCTTCCTCGACGGTGATCGACTCGGGCGTATCGACGCCGGCGCGAAACACGCTGAGCACCTTGCCGTCGGTCTTCAGGACCAGGACCGCGGCCGCGCTTGCTTCCAGAGCGAGCCCCCCCTCTTCGCCCTCTTCCCCCTCGGGACGCAGGAAGGCGACCGCCGGCAGCGGCAACTGCTGCCAGTCCACGTTCGCGAGCTCGCAGCTGCCGCTCCTGATGCCGAGCGTGCGCGCTATTTCATGGAAACTGCCGACCTTGTAGGGCGGCGGGAACTGCTGGGCGACCAGGGCGCTGTCGAACGGAATGCGATAGAAGCCGCACAGGCTCCCCAGGGCCCATAAGACATCCTCACGCCGAACAGTGTCGGTAAGCGACATAAACCGTTTTTCCCGTAGTTTCGAAGGTGGGCTGGTGTCAGGTATTCCTCACCATTATTTCCACACGGAAAATTTTATCATGTAAGTTGCCGCAAAGAAATGAAAAGCGCAAATGCAGGCTGGCAAAAAAAAACCACCGCAATGCGGTGGCTAGTGTGCTACGGGCGGCGTCTGATGAAGCCGGCGGTCCTGCTAGTTCAGCTGATCGAAAGCCTGCTCGATGTCGGCAATCAGGTCATCCGACTCTTCCAGTCCGATATTGAAGCGCACCAGCACGCCTTTGCCCTGCCAGTTGCGGCGAATCGCCGCCATCCTGTACGGCATCACCAGGCTGTTCGCGCCGCCCCAGCTGTAACCGAGGCCGAACAAGGTCAAGGCATCGACGAAGCGATCGGTTTGCTCTTCCGTGTAGCGCTCATCAAAAATGACCGAGAACAGGCCGCCGGCGCCGGTGAAATCGCGGCGCCAGATGGCGTGGCCGGGGCAATCCTCGAAAGCCGGGTGCAGCACCGTCGTGATTTCGGGGCGGCTTTTGAACCAGCTCGCGACCTTGCGCGCGCCGGCGTCGTGCGCCTCGAAACGCAGTTTCATGGTCGGCAGGCCGCGCATCACCAGATACGCGTCATCCGCGCTCACGCCCATGCCCAGCCGCATGTGCGCCATCGCCAGCCGGTCATGCACCGCACGCTCGCGGGTGATCAGGGCGCCCATCAGCACGTCCGAACCGCCCGACTGGTATTTGGTGAGCGCGTGCATGATGATGTCCACGCCGAGCTCGAAACCCCGCAGCGCGAGCCCGGCCGACCAGGTGTTGTCGAGCGCGACGAGCACGCCGTGCGCATGGGCCGCCGCGCAGATCGCCGGCAAATCGGGCACTTCCATGGAGACGGAGCCGGGCGCCTCGGTCCAGATCAACCGGGTGTTCGGCTGGATCAGGTCGGCGATGCCGGCGCCGATCAAGGGATCGTAATAGCGCGCCGTGATGCCGAAATCGTTCGTCAGCCAGCGCCCCAGCTCGCGGTTCGGGTTGTAGACGTTATCCGGCAGCAGCACGTCGTCGCCGGTTTTCAACAAGGCGAAGTCGACCATCGCAATCGCCGCCAGGCCCGAGGGCGCCAGCAGGCAATGGGTGCCGCCTTCGATCTCGGCCAGGCGCGCTTCCAGCGTGAAGGTGGTCGGCGTGCCGTGCAGGCCATAGGTGTAGGCCGTCTTTTCCTTCCACTCGCCGGAGCGCATCGCCGCCACGTTCTCGAACAGCACGGTCGACGCGTGGTGGATCGCCGGCGGGTAGGCGGCAAAGCCGCCCGGCGCCGTGTAATCGGTGTGGATCAGGGTGGTCTGGAGCGACTTCTTGGCCATGATGATCAGGCCAAATCAGACCAAACTCGCCCACAGGTCGTGGGCGTCGGCCTTGGTAACGACCACGTCGGCGAACTGGCCGACCACCAGCTTGCCCTTGCCCTGCACCAGCGAGCGCTTGATGTGGACCACGCCATCGATTTCCGGCGCGTCGGCGCTGGACCTGCCGATCGCTTCGCGCGGACCGACCTCGTCGATCAGCACGCGGATCGTCTTGCCGACTTTCGCCTGCAGGCGCTTGAGCGAGATTTCTTCCTGCAGCAGCATGACGCGCGCGCGGCGCTCTTCACGCAGCGCTTCCGGCACCGGATTGTCCAGCAGGTTGGCGGTCGCGCCTTCCACCGGCGAATAGGCGAAGCAGCCCAGGCGGTCGATCTGCGCTTCTTTCAGGAACTCGAGCAGGTACTCGAACTCGGCCTCGGTCTCGCCCGGGAAGCCGGCGATGAAGGTGGAACGAATCGTCAGGTCCGGGTTCATCGCGCGCCACGCCAGGATGCGGTCGAGGTTCTTTTCGCCGCTTGCCGGGCGCTTCATGCGCTTGAGCACATCCGGGTGGGCGTGCTGCATCGGGATGTCGAGGTAAGGCAGCACGTGGCCGTCGCCCATCAGCGGAATCACCTGGTCGACGTGCGGGTACGGGTACACATAGTGCAGGCGCACCCAGGCGTCGTACTGGCGCGCCAGCTGGCCCAGCGCTTCGGTCAGCTGGGTCATGTGGGTCTTGATCGGGCGGCCGTTCCAGAAACCGGTGCGGAATTTGACGTCCACGCCATACGCGCTCGTGTCCTGCGAAATCACCAGCAATTCCTTGACGCCGGCCTTGAACAGGTTTTCCGCTTCTTTCAGGACCTCGTGGATCGGGCGCGACACCAGGACGCCGCGCATCGACGGAATGTTGCAGAAGCTGCAGCGGTGGTTGCAGCCTTCGGAAATATTCAGGTAGGCGTTGTGCTTCGGCGTCAGCTTGACGCCGTGGTCCGGCTTCAGGTCGATGAACGGGTTGTGCGTCATCGGCAGGTGCAGGTGCACCGACTCCATCACCTCGGCCATCGCATGCGGGCCGGTCACGGCCAGCACCTTCGGGTGGACCTTGGTAATAATATCTTCGCCCGACGCATCCTTCTTCGCGCCCAGGCAACCGGTGACGATTACCTTGCCGTTCTCGGCGAGTGCCTCGCCGATGGCGTCGAGCGACTCCTGCACCGCGGCGTCGATGAAGCCGCAGGTGTTGACGATGACGAGGTCGGCGCCGGCGTAGGACTTGGCGGTCTGGTAGCCCTCGGCGCGCAGCTGGGTCAGGATCTGTTCCGAGTCGACCAGCGCCTTGGGGCAGCCGAGCGAGACAAAGCCGACCTTCGGGGCGGCCGCCGGTGCGGCAGCGAGACCTTCAGGCTTGGCGGCGGGGACGGGATTGCGGCGGAGTTC
>JAQGLR010000431.1 GCA_028292765.1 Massilia sp.
GCGGTGCTCGAACTGCTGCCGGCCGGCTCGCACATCGTGGCCGGCGACGACATGTACGGCGGCACCTACCGCCTGTTCGAGCGCGTGCGCCGGAAAAGCGCCGGGCACGATTTCACCTACGTGAACCAGGCCGACCCCGAGGCGCTGGCTGCGGCATTACGACCCGGGACGAAGATGGTCTGGGTCGAGACGCCGACCAACCCGATGCTGAAACTCGCCGACCTGGCGGCGATCGGGCGCCTGTGCCGCGAGCGCCGCATCGTCACGGTCTGCGACAACACCTTCGCCAGCCCGATCAACCAGCGGCCGCTGGAGCTGGGCATCGACATCGTCGTGCACTCGACCACGAAATACATGAACGGCCACTCGGACGTGATCGGCGGCGTGGCGGTGGTGGGCACGGCCGGGCACCACGCCGAGCTTGCCGAAGGGCTCGGCTTCATCCAGAACGCCGTGGGTGCGATCCAGGGACCCTTCGACAGCTTCCTGGTGCTACGCGGGATCAAGACGCTGGCCCTGCGCGTCGAGCGCAGCAACGGCAACGCGCTGGCGCTGGCCGAATGGCTCGAGCGCGAGCCGAAGGTCCGCAAGGTGTTCCATCCCGGGCTGGAATCGCACCCGCAGCACGCGCTGGCGCGGCGGCAGATGAGCGGCTTCGGCGGCATCATCTCGATCGAGCTGGAATCCGACCTGGACGGAGCGCGGCGCTTCCTGGAAGCGTGCAAGGTATTCACGCTGGCCGAGAGCCTGGGTGGGGTCGAGAGCCTGATCGAACACCCGGCCCTGATGACGCATGCGACGATTCCGCCGGCGCAGCGGGCATCGCTGGGGATCAGCGATACCCTGATCCGCTTGTCGGTCGGGATCGAGCACCTGGAGGACCAGCGCGAGGATTTGCGGCGGGCGCTGGCGGCGGTTTGACTGCGTGGAACGCAGTGACGGCGTCCCTGCGCCTTCACTGACGCTTCAAGGCCGGAATCGCCGCCGGCTTCCACTGCTTCACCGGCTGCTCCTTGAGCTTCTTCTCGAGCAGCTCGAGCGCCACCTCGAGCTGGCGGTCGCGCCCCTTGAAGGTCTCGTGCGGCAGGTTGTCGACCTCGACATCCGGCGTCACGCCCACGCCTTCGATCAGCCACTCGCCATCCGCCGAGAACTGGCCGTTCTCGGCGACGCGCGCCATGCCGTTGTCGGCCAGGCCGTTGCCGTCGCTCAGCCACACGCCGGCGCCGGCCGTGCGCTTGCCCACCAGCGGGCCGAGTTTCAATGCCTTGACGCCGGCGGCGAAGGTCTCGCCGTCGGAATAGGTCAGCTCGTCCATCAGCACCACCAGGTGGCCGCGGAAGGCGTTCTGCATGTTCGGGTAGGGCTGCTTGCCGTTCGAGGCCCAGAAAGCCCAGGGGCGGCGCAGCAGCTTTTCGATGATCCAGCTGTCGATGTTGCCGCCGTTATTCCGGCGCACGTCGATGACCAGGCCTTCCTTGTTGATGTTGGCGTAGAAGTCGCGTGCGAACGCGTTGATGTCGCGGGCCACCATCGCCCGCAGGTGCAGGTAGCCGATCCTGCCCTTCGAGGCGGAGTCGGTTTGCTGGGCCCTGCCCTGCTCCCAGTCGGCGTAGCGCAGGCTGGCGTGGTTCGCCATCGTGGCCGGGGTGACGATGACCGCGCGCGGCCTGGCTTCCGCCTTGCTGCCGGCGCTCTTCACGTGCAGCAGCACCTGCTTGCCGGCGGTGTCGAGCAACAGGTCGGCGATGTCGCGCGCTTCCACCAGCGACTTGCCGTTGACGGCCGTGATGATGTCGCCTTCCCTGACGTTGACGTCCGGCGCGGCCAGCGGTCCCGCTTCGGACGGCAGCTCCGGCTCGCTGCGGTAAACGCGGTCGACGCGGTAACCCTCCGCCGTGCGGCTCAGCACCGCGCCCAGGCTGGCGGGCACGCCTTCGGCGGCGGCGCGGCGCACGTCGCCCGGACGAATCTGCGAGTGCAGCGCCCCGACCTCGCCGACCATCATGCCCAGCACGTCGTCCAGTTCCGCACGGTCGGTCACACGCTCGACCAGCGGCGCGTAGCGGGTGCGCGCGGCGTTCCAGTCGATGCCGCGCATGTTGGCGTCGTACAGGAAATCGCGGTGCATGCGCCAGGCGTCGTTGAACATCTGCTTCCATTCCATGCGCGGGTTCGAGCTCACCGCCCAGTCGTCGATCTTGACCCTGGACTTCGAGAGGTCCGCAGGCGCCTTCGCGCCGGCGTCGACAATCAGCATGTCGCCCGGCGCGCCCCTGGCAAAGGTGCGGTAGAAGATGTTCTTGCGGTCGGCCGAGAGCCCGAATTCGCGCACGTTGGCGGCGAAGGTTTCAGGCTGCGGGCTGCTCCTCGCGATGGCCACGGTCTTGAGCGTACCCTTGGCGCCGTCGTCGTCGGCGTCCAGCAGGTACAGGCGCTTGTCGTCGACGGCGAGCGCGCGGTAGTTGCCGGGCGCGACCGGCACTTCGTACAGGCGCTCGCGCAGGCCGCTGTAGGCGACCGGGGGCATCGGCTGTTTCGGCTTGTCGCTGCCGCCCTTGTTGACTGCCGCTGCGGTGGCGGCGGCAGTAGCCGCTGCGACAGCCGCACTCCTCGCGGTATCCGGCTCGTCTGCCGCAGGCGGCTTGACGGCCGCCCTGGCCGCCGCCTCGGGCGACTTCTCTTCGGGCTTGGTCAGCTCGTCCTCGGGCTTGAAGGGAAAGCGCGTATCCGGGTGCGACCCTGCTTGCAGCGCCAGCGCATAGACGCCGACCCGCTTGTCGAACACGGGTCCCATGTTGCGGTCGCCCCAGACGGAGACGTTGCCGACGTTAAAGTGGCGCGCGGACAGGAAATACAACCACTTGCCGTCCGGCGAGAAGGCCGGGGAGCTGGCCTCGTAGCGGTCGGTGGTGACGAAGCTCACGACACGGCTTGCGAGGTTGAACATGCCGATCTGGTCGCGCCGTTCGCTGCTGCCGGCGCGCACGAACGCCAGGTTGCGGCTGTCGGGCGACCACACCACCTGGTCCGAGCGGTCGATGCCGGCCAGGCCGGCGTCGTCGATGATGACATTGGTCCTGGCAAGCAGGTCGAGCAGCCAGGTGCGGCCTTTCTTGTCGGTATGGGCGAGCCACTTGCCGTCCGGCGAGGGATACAGGTTCCAGCGGTGGCTGGCCCCGTCCGTCGTGAGGCGCTCGCCGTGGCCGGAACCGTCGGCCGCGTAGCGCCAGATTTCGTTCTCGCCGCTGGTGTCGACGAAGGCGTAGACCCACTTGTCGTCATGGCTGAAGACGGCGGCCCTGGCGCGGGCGCCTTCCGGCACCGCGATTTCGGCGCGGCGCCCGTTGCCGGTGCCGGCGATGGTGACGCGTCCGCGCGCCGTCAGCACGATGCGTTCGGCCTTGCTGGCGACCTCGATGCCGGTCAGGGCGTCCAGTGGCGACTTCACGCGGCGCACGCGTTGCTGGTCGAAGTCCGACACCAGGCTGGCGTTCAGGCGCGCATCGCTTCCGCTGCCGATATCGAACACGCGCAGGTCGGCGCCGAGCTGGTAGGCGATGCGTCCGTCGCCCAGCGCGGCGGTGCGCACGTCCCACTCCTTGTGGTGCGTGAGCTGGCGGCGCTCGCTGCCGTCCGGGTTCGCCGTCCAGAGATTGTCGGCGCCGCCCGCGTCGCTGATGAAGTACAGGCGGCCGTTCCACCACATGGCGCGCCGGTTGTTGGCGCCGTCCCCCTTGAATAGCGGCTGGGCTTCTCCTTTCGAACCCAGGTCGAACCGCCACAACTGCGCATGCGCGCCGCCACGGTAGGACTTCACGTTGTCGTTGGTCATCGACAGGCCCATGCGCGTGAAATAGACGGTGCGCCCGGTATCGTCGAGCACGGCGTCGTTGGCGTCGGCCAGCGGCAGCACGCGGCGCGTGAGCCTGACCGGGTCGAGCGCGGCAACGATGCGGTGCTTCGCGGGGCCGACCGAGTTTTCGGTACTGACCAGTACTTCGCCCTGCGCCGTCCAGCCGAGCACGGTGACGCCGCCGTTCTCGAAGGTGATGCGCCGCGGCAGGCCGCCTTCGAGCGGCATCACGTAGGCTTCCTGGGCGCCTTCGTAGGAGGCGGCAAAGGCGACGAACTTGCCGTCGTGCGAGATCGCGGCATGGGTTTCGCTCGACGGGTGCGTGGTCAGGCGCGTCGCCTTGCCGCCGCTGGTGGATGTGCGCCAGAGGTCGCCCTCGGCCGTGAACACGATCGTGTCGCCGCGTACGGCGGGAAAGCGGAAGTATGGGTCGGCGGCCGCGGCCTGGTTGCCGATGAGCGCCAGGGACAGCGCGAGGATGGTGCGGGACACGTTCATGTTCAGAGGCAAAGTTTGCTAGGAACATGAGTTTGCCATAGTGCAAGGCCAGGGTAGCGTGCGTACATGCAAAAAAAAACCGCGCACAAGGCGCGGTTTCTTGAAGAGAGACCAGGCTTACTCGATCTCGACCGTCTCGGCCGGGGCCGGCGGCGGCAGGGCGTCGCCTTCCGGGAACTCGAGGGTGACTTCGTCCTTCTCGTTCATGTCCACCGTGATGCGCCCGCCGTTGGTCAGGCGGCCGAACAGCAGCTCGTCGGCCAGCGCCTTGCGGATCATGTCCTGGATCAGGCGCGACATCGGGCGCGCACCCATCTGTGGATCGAAACCCTTGGCGCCGAGGAACTTGCGCAGCTTGTCGGTGAAGATGGCTTCCACCTTCTTCTCGTGCAGCTGCTCTTCCAGTTGCATCAGGAACTTGTCGACGACGCGCAGGATGATTTCCTCGTCCAGCGCACGGAAGCTGATGATCGCGTCCAGGCGGTTGCGGAACTCCGGCGTGAACATGCGCTTGATGTCGGCCATCTCGTCGCCGGCTGCCTTCGAGTCGATAAAGCCCACCGAGCGCTTGGTCAGGCTTTCCGCGCCCGCGTTCGTGGTCATGATGATGATCACGTTGCGGAAGTCGGCCTTGCGTCCGTTGTTGTCGGTCAGCGTGCCGTGGTCCATCACCTGCAGCAGGATGTTGAAAATGTCCGGGTGGGCTTTTTCAATCTCGTCGAGCAGCAGCACCGCGTGCGGCTTCTTGGTGATGGCTTCGGTCAGCAGGCCGCCCTGGTCGAAACCGACATAGCCCGGCGGCGCACCGATCAGGCGCGACACGGCGTGGCGTTCCATGTACTCGGACATGTCGAAACGGATCAGCTCGATGCCGAGGATGAAGGCCAGTTGCTTGGCCACCTCGGTCTTGCCGACACCGGTCGGACCGGAGAACAGGAAGGAGCCGATCGGCTTGTCCTGCTTGCCCAGGCCGGCACGCGCCATCTTGATGGCCGAGGCCAGTGCATCGATGGCCGGGTCCTGGCCGAAGACGACGTTGCGCAAATCGCGGTCGATCGTCTGCAGCTTGCTGCGGTCGTCCTGGTTGACCGTTTGCGGGGGAATCCGCGCGATTTTCGCGATGATTTCCTCGATCTCGGCCTTGCCGATGGTCTTTTTCTGCTTCGACTTCGGCAGGATGCGCTGGGCCGCGCCCGCTTCGTCGATCACGTCGATGGCCTTGTCCGGCAGGTGGCGGTCGTTGATGAAGCGCGCCGCCAGTTCCGCCGCGGTCGTGAGTGCCGACGACGAATACTTCACGCCGTGGTGCTCTTCGAAGCGCGATTTCAGGCCACGCAGGATCTGCACGGTCTGCTCGACCGACGGCTCGTTGACATCGACCTTCTGGAAGCGGCGCGACAGCGCATGGTCTTTCTCGAACACGCCGCGGAATTCCGTGAACGTGGTCGCGCCGATGCACTTCAGCTGGCCGTTCGCCAGGGCCGGCTTGAGCAGGTTCGAGGCGTCGAGCGTACCGCCCGAGGCCGAACCCGCGCCGATGATCGTATGGATCTCGTCGATGAACAGGACGCCGTTCGGCGTGTCCTTCAATTGCTTGAGGACGGCCTTCAGGCGCTGTTCGAAGTCGCCGCGGTACTTGGTGCCGGCCAGGAGCGCACCCATGTCGAGCGAGAACACGACCGCGTTCTGCAGGATCTCGGGCACGTCTTCCTGGACGATGCGCCATGCCAGGCCTTCGGCGATGGCGGTCTTGCCGACACCGGCCTCGCCTACCAGCAGCGGATTGTTCTTGCGGCGGCGGCACAGGATCTGGATCACGCGGTCGACTTCTTCCTCGCGCCC
>JAQGLR010000434.1 GCA_028292765.1 Massilia sp.
GGCCCGCCGCTGGCGCCGCGCGCGGACGCGCCGCAGCGCGTGCCCGACCGCCGCTCCGACGGACCGGCGCGCTACAGCCGCCCCGGCGACACCCCGCTCTCGCTGGTTGGCAGGGTATTGTCGTCGCGCTGGCGCGCCCTGCGCGACCGCTTCAGCCGCGACTTCATGCGCCGTACCCTGCGCATCGGCGTCTCGGCCCGCATCTTCCATCCCGAACCCGGTTCCACTGGCCTGCGCAGCAAGAACCTGCAGTACCTGGAAGAGTCGATCGCGCAGTGGGTGATGTCGCGCGACGTGCTGGTCTTCATGATCCCCACCGTGAACACGAACGGCCTGCTCCACCCGAGCAATATCACGCTGCGCCACTATGCGCGCCACCTCGACGGGCTGGTGCTGCAGGGCGGGGCGGACGTTTCGCCGCAAACCTATTCCGAGTCGCCGACGCGCCCCGAGTGGAGCGGCGACCGTGCGCGCGACCTGTACGAGCTCGAGCTCCTGCACGAGTTCGTCGAGGCGGGCAAGCCGGTGCTCGGGGTGTGCCGCGGCTGCCAGCTGATCAATGTGGCCTTTGGCGGCACGCTGTACCAGGACGTCGCGACCAATGTGCCCGAGGCGCTGGCGCACGTGCACACCGACTACGACGCGCATCGCCACGCGATCGAGTTTCCGCCGGGCTCGTCGCTGGGACGGATGTTCCCCCATGCCGCGCGGCCGATCGTCAATTCGATCCACCACCAGGCGGTGAAGGAGCTGGGGCGCGGCGTACGGGTCGAGGCGATGTCGTATCCGGACGGGATCGTGGAAGCGATCCGCTACGAGCCGGCGGACTTCGTGATGGGGCTGCAGTGGCATCCCGAATTCCACCGCGCGGGCGGGACGGATTTGCTCGATTGCACGCCGGTGCTGGATGAGTTTTTAAGGGCGGCGCGCGAGACGCGCTTGTAGGTCTACCGGCGACGAAACCGCCGCTCCCCGCGAAACCAGTTGATCGCCGCATGCACCATCCCCTCCACGCTGCCCTGGCGCTCGTATTGCTGGCGCAGCAGCGCCGCGTCGCTGCCCCCGGCGGCGGCGGCCGCCAGGTGGCGCAAGCCATCCATGCTGCCCAGCTGTTCGGCGTAGGGCGCCATCTTGTGCAGCGTGGCCAGGATGTCTTCGCGGATCGACAGGTTTGCGTAGCTTTTCGGGTGCGTGATCGACCCGTCCAGCCCGAAGCGGCAGGCCTGGAAGCGGTTGTAGTTGTAGACGAGGTAGTCGTCCTCGACAGGCGCCTCTTCGAGCCGCTGCAACAGGTAGCTGCACAGCGCCTGCAGGTAGGCGGCCAGGGCGGCGGCGCGTTCCACCGTCAGCGGCGTGTCGCAGACGCGCAGTTCGATCGTGCCGTATTCGGGTTTCGGGCGCAGGTCCCAGTAAAAATCCTTCATGCTCTTGATGATGCCGGTGCGCTCCATCTTCGCGTAATACGAAGACTCGAAATCGCGCCAGCCGAGCGTGAACGGCGCCCGTCCGCTCATCGGGAAGGCGAACACGGAATTCAGGCGCGCGGAATCGAAATGGCTGTCGTGTCCCTGCACGAAGGGCGACGAGCTGGACAAGGCAATGAAATGCGGAATGTAGCGGTTCAGTGCGTGCAGCAGGTACATGGCGTCGTCGCCATTGCCGCAGCCGATGTGCACGTGCTGGCCGAACACGGTGAACTGCTTGGCGAGGTAGCCGTACAGCGACGATAAATGTTCGAAGCGCGGCTTGGGGAAGATCTTTTGCTCGGACCAGTGCTGGAACGGATGGGTGCCGCCGCCGGCAATGCCGATGTTGAGTTTGTCGCCGGCCGCGACCAGGGTGTCGCGGATGTCCTGCAGCTCGGCCAGCAGCGGCGCGTAGTGCGAGTGCACGCTCGAGTTGATCTCGATCATGCTCTCCGTGATCTCGGGCGTGACGTTGCCGGGGAAGGTTTTCTTTGACAGCAGGTACAGCAGGTCGGGGCTGGCCGCGGTCAGGTCGAAGTCGGACAGGCTGACCAGCTGCAGCTCGAGCTCGACGCCGAAGGTCAGCGGCGTGGACTGGGTAAACGGTTCAAGCGGCACGATTGGTCTCCGGCCTGGTCTCCGGCTCGGTTTCCGGCGCCTCGCGCGCCCACATCAGGGCGCGCTGGATGATGATCGGGCCGAACACCTCGAGCAGCATCGTCACCGCCGCCACCGACTGCAATTGTTCGACCAAGTGCACGCCGGCGAGGCGCGCATGCTCGAGCAGCAGGATGACGAACACCGACAAGGGCGCCAGCGCCACCCCGGCCAGGGCCCCCTTGCGCCAAGAGACGCCCGACAGGTGCGCGAACGCGGTGACGCCCGCGGTCTTGGTGACCAGGCGCGCCAGCACGATGATGACTGCCAATGTGCTGCCCGCAGCCACTTTCTGCCAGTCGAGGGTGGAGGCGGCGAACACGAACAGCAAGACCGTCAGCAGTTCGCCCAGGGCGCCGAATCCGCGCTGCGCCTGGCTGAACGCGACCCGGCGGTGGCGCGCCACGAGGCCGAAGGCGAGGGTGGACACGACCGGCGACAGCCCGCCCGCGTACGAAATGGCCACCAGCAGGATCACGGCCAGCGCAAAGGCGACGGTCGGATCCTGGCGCGGGTTGCCAATCGCGCGTAACAGGGCCGGCACGGCGAGGCCGAACACGGCGCCGGTGAGGAGCGACACCGCCAGCAGCACCAGGCTGTTCCAGATGGCGTCGCCCAGGTCCTCGAAGGTGCGGAAAATCCAGAAGCCGATGACGACGTTGAAGGCAAACACGGCCAGCACGCAATTCTGGGCGGTGAGGTGCAGCACGCGCTCGGTCACCTGGCCCGAGCTGCGCTGCTCGTTGATCACGCGCACGACGGTGGCGGGGGAAGTGGCCATCGACAGCGAGGCCAGCATCAGGGAGGTGAGCTGCGGCGTGCCGAAGGCGAGCGCGATCAGGTAGACGGCCACGAAGGTGGTCAGCGACTCGACCAGGCCGCTGACGCCGATCCAGGGATTCGCGTGCAGCCAGCGCAGGTTGATGCGGTAGCCGAGTTCGAACAGGATCAGGCCGAACGCGACGTCGGCCAGCATCGGCACGGCGCCGCCATCGGGCGCCGGCAACACGCCGAGCTGGGGACCGGCCAGCGCGAAGCCGACCAGGCCGTAGAAACTGATGCGCGGCAAACCCGTCCAACGCTGCCCGAATTCCCCGGCGATCCAGGCAATGGCGATCGCGAAGGGCCATGCGAGGCTGGTCAGGAACGGCAGCAGGTCGGCCATGCAGGGTCCTCGGAAACAATGGAAAAAGGGGGGCTGGGTGCGGCCTGGTCTTTTGCCGATTTTACAAGAGGGGGATAGCCGAAGCTGCGCACGATTGGTGTCGCCGGGTGTCGCCGCGAACTGACGAGTTGGCCGTCATGCACGGCGGCGTTGGTAGAATGGCGAACGGTGTCGCGCAGGCGGCGCCCTGCCCGAGGCTTCACGGCCTTCCGATTCCTCATTCGTCGATGTTGCCCGACGCGCCTTCATGCCTTCCCAACCGCCAAGCCAGCCGCAAGCCCAGCCGCCCGTCCGCCCGCCGATCCGCCTGACCGCCCAGGTATTGACCTGCGTCGCGTTTTCGCTGATCGCACTGGTGATCATTTTCGTGGCCCAGGACGCGCCGCTCGCCGTGTTCACGGGGCCGATGGGCTGGGGTGCGCAGCTGCTGTTCGGGCTTGCCTTTTCGGCGCTGGCGGCGGTCGGCTCGTATGCGGGCTTCCGGCTGACGGCGCAATCGGAGGCGACCCGGAATACGATCACCGCGTATGGCCGCCTCGATCTGTCGGGACTCAATCCCCTGTGGATCAGCCTGGCGGCGGCGATCGGGGAAGAGCTGCTGTTTCGCGCGGCGCTGCAGCCCTTGCTGGGGGTGTGGATGACGTCGCTTATCTTCTTGCTGACGCATACGCCGGTGTACCAGTTCCGCAAACTCAATCGCGCGACGCTGGTGCAGGCGGCGGGCGTGTTCGGGGCCAGCGTGGCGCTGGGCTTCGTTTATCAGTACGTGGGCTTGCTGGCGGCGGTGATGGTGCATACCGCGCTGGATGTGGTGGGACTGTACGTGGTGCGTAATGTATTACGTGCGGGGCGCGGGTAATCCAGCGCAGCCGCCATTGATGCTTATTTGCTCAGCAGCCGCATGGCCCGCTCCAGCCCTTCGATCGTCACCGGGAACATCCGGTTGTTCATGATCTGGCGGATGACGGCGATCGACTGGCGGTATTGCCACAGGCTTTCCGGTTCCGGGTTGAGCCAGGCGAATTTCGGGAAGGCGTTGCAGAAGCGCGCCAGCCATTCGGCGCCGGCTTCCTCGTTGTGGTACTCGACCGAGCCGCCCGGCGACAGCACCTCGTAAGGACTCATGGTGGCGTCGCCGACGAAAATCACGCGCGTGTCGGGCGGGTATTTGCGCAGGATGTCCCAGGTCGGGAAGCGCTCGGCGTGGCGGCGCCGGTTGTTCTTCCACAGGTAGTCGTAGACGCAGTTGTGGAAGTAGTAGAACTCCATATTCTTGAATTCGCTCTTCGCCGCGGAAAATAACTCCTCGGTGCGCTCGATGTGGTCGTCCATGGTGCCGCCCACGTCCAGCAGCATCACCACCTTGATGCGGTTCTTGCGCTCGGGCTGCATGCGGATGTCGAGGTAGCCGGCGTTGCTGGCCGTGGCGCGGATGGTGTCGTCGAGCGCGAATTCATCGGGCGCACCGTGGCGCGCGAAGCGGCGCAGGCGGCGCAGCGCGACCTTGATGTTGCGCGTGCCGAGTTCGCGCTCGTCGTCGTAATCCTTGTACGAGCGCTGGTCCCAGACTTTCACCGCCGTGCGATTCCGGCCCGCGCCGCCGATGCGGACGCCTTCCGGGTTGGCGCCGCCGTGCCCAAACGGGGATGTGCCGCCGGTGCCGATCCACTTGCTGCCGCCTTCGTGGCGCTCTTTCTGCTCTTTCAGGAGTTCGTTCAGGCGGTCCATCAGCTTGTCGTAGCCGAATTTTTCCAGGGCCGCCTTCTGCTCGGGCGTCAAATTGCGCTCCATGCGCTTGATCAGCCAGTCGAGCGGGATCTCGCCCTTCGATGTGTCGAACACGGCCTCGATGCCCTTGAAATAGGCCCCGAAGGCGCGGTCGAACTTGTCGAAATGGGCTTCGTCCTTGACCATCACCAGGCGCGCCAGGTAATAGAACTCGTCGAGCGAGGGCGCGATCACGCTCTTTTCAAGCGCTTCGAGCAAGGTCAGGAATTCCTTGATCGAGACCGGGACCTTGGCGCTGCGCAGGGCGAAGAAAAAATCGATGAGCATGCTAATTGCCGGCGGCGTGCCGGGTCAGGAGGTAATGCAGGTGCGTCTTGATCTCATGCCACTCGCCGCGCACGATGCTGTACATGACGGTGTCGCGCACGGTGCCGTCGCGCCGCGCGAAGTGGTGGCGGATCACGCCATCCTTCTTTGCGCCGAGCCGTTCGATGGCCGCCTGCGAGGCATCATTAAAATTATCGGTGCGAAAACCCACCACCGCGCAGCCGAGCGTGTCGAAGGCGTGCGACAGCAGCAGCAGCTTGCAGCTCGTGTTCACATGGCTGCGCTGGACACGCTTCGCATACCAGGTATGGCCGATCTCGACGCGGCCGATATCCAGCACGATGTCGTGGTAGCTGGTCGTGCCCAGCACCGCGCCGGATGAGGAGTCGATCACGGCAAAGGCGACGCGGTTCGGCGTCTCCAGCGCCGTGTGTACCCAGGCCTGGGTGCGGTGCGGCTCCGGCACCGAGGTCACGCGCAGGTTCCACAGTTCGCCATCCAGGGCGGCGGCGCGCAGGCCATCGACGTGCTCGAGCGACAGGGGTTCGAGCCGCACGCCGTTGAACTCGAGCGTGACCGGCTCCACCGCAATGCCAGCTGCGATCATCGGTTGGTCCTCGACATGTACACCAGGCGCTCGAACAGGTGCACGTCCTGCTCGTTCTTGAGCAGCGCCCCGTGCAGCGGCGGCACCACCGACTTGTTGTCCTTGCTGCGCAGCGCTTCCGGGCCGATATCTTCGGCCAGCAGCAGTTTCAGCCAGTCGAGGAATTCCGACGTCGACGGCTTCTTTTTCAGGCCGGGCACGTCGCGCACTTCATAGAAGTTTTGCAGCGCCTGCGCCAGCAGGTCCTGCTTCAGGGTCGGGTAGTGCACCTTGACGATCGCTTCCATCGTGTCCTTGTCCGGGAACTTGATGTAGTGGAAGAAGCAGCGGCGCAGGAAGGCGTCGGGCAGTTCCTTCTCGTTGTTCGACGTGATGAACACCAGCGGGCGGTGCTTCGCCTTGATGAGCTCGCGCGTCTCGTAGACGTAGAACTCCATGCGGTCGATCTCGCGCAGCAGGTCGTTCGGGAATTCGATGTCGGCCTTGTCGATCTCGTCGATCAGCAGCGCCACCGGCTGGTCCGCCGTGAAGGCCTGCCAGAGCACGCCCTTGACGATGTAGTTGTGGATGTCCTTGACGCGCTGGCCGCCGTCGACGTCGGCCAGCTGCGAATCGCGCAGCCGGCTGACGGCGTCGTATTCGTACAGCCCCTGCTGGGCCTTGGTGGTGGACTTGATGTGCCACTGCAGCAGCGGCATGTCCAGCGCCTGGGCCACCTCTTCGGCCAGCATCGTCTTGCCGGTGCCGGGTTCGCCCTTGACGAGTAGCGGACGCTTGAGGGTGATTGCGGCGTTCACCGCGAGCATCAGGTCCTGGGTGGCGACGTAATTCTGGGAGCCTTGAAACTTCATGGGATGGGATTCGGAAGAAGGAATCGAGGGGTGGGGCGCCGCGATGGCGCTGGATATAATCGAAGGTTGATTTGGACTACAGAACCTTCACTGGATTGTGCGCGCAAAATGAACAAGTTGTTGACCACGCTTTTCGCCCTGGCTGTCGCTTGCGTGACCAGTCTGGCGCAGGCCCAGGCCCCGTCCGGAGCGCCCGCGGCCGCCGCTCCCACCAAGGGCTCCGCGGCGATGCCGGCCGGCGCCAAATCGCTCGAGGCGAAGGTCGCAATGTGCATCGGCTGCCATGGCATCAAGGGCTACCAGGCCAGCTTCCCCGAGGTGTACCGCGTGCCGATGATTTCGGGCCAGAACGCCAAGTACATCGCCGCCGCGCTCGCCGCCTACAAGGCCGGTGACCGCAAGCACCCGACGATGCGCGGCATCGCCGATTCGCTGACCGACCAGGACGTCACCGACATCGCCAACTACTATTCGGCGCACGGCTCGGAAGGCCCGCAGGTCGTCGAGCGGTCAAGCCAGGCGCGCACGCCGAGCCCGCAGGTCGCGGCGCTGCTGCAGAAGGCCGCCTGCGCGTCTTGCCACGGCGCGGATTTCTCCAAGCCGATCGAGAACTATCCGAAGATCGCCGGCCAGCATTCGGACTACCTGTTCGCCGCGCTGCGTGCGTACAAGACCGAGAACAATCCGACCA
>JAQGLR010000148.1 GCA_028292765.1 Massilia sp.
TCGATCACGTCCGGGTAGATCGTGCCCTGCGCCAGCCATTTGGCGTTGGTCAGTTTGCCGGCTTCGACCTGGAAGACTTCGACGAATTCGCGGCCGATGATCTTGCGCTTTTGCTCGGGATCGTTGACGCCGGCCAGGTGGCCGAGGAACTGGTCTTCGGCATCGATACGCAGCACTTTCACGCCGAGGTTCTTCGAGAACATGTCCATCACCATCTTGCCCTCGTCCTTGCGCAGCAGGCCGTGGTCGACGAAGACGCAGGTCAGCTGGTCGCCGATGGCGCGGTGGATCAGGGCTGCGGCCACGCTCGAATCGACGCCGCCCGACAGGCCGAGGATGACTTCGTCGGTGCCGACCTGGGCGCGGATCTTTTCGACCGCTTCGCCGATGTAGTCGGGCATGTTCCAGTCGGACTTGCAGCCGCAGATGTCGTGCACGAAGCGGCCGATGATGGCTTCGCCCTGGGTGGTGTGGGTGACTTCCGGGTGGAATTGCAGCGCATAGAAACGGCGCTCCTCGTCGGCCATGGCGGCCACCGGGCAGCTGTCGGTCGAGCCCATCAGCTTGAAGCCTTGCGGCATTTCCAGCACCTTGTCGCCGTGGCTCATCCACACTTTGAGCATGCCGTGGCCTTCATCGGTGACGAAGTCGTTGATGCCTTTCAGGAGCGCCGTGTGGCCACGGGCGCGCACTTCGGCGTAGCCGAATTCGCGTACTTTACCGTTTTCGACCTTGCCGCCAAGCTGGGCCGCCATGGTCTGCATGCCGTAGCAGATGCCGAGCACCGGCACGCCGAGTTCGAACACGGCTTGCGGGGCGCGCGGGGAGTCGCCTTCCAGCGTGGAATTATGGCTGCCGGACAGGATGACGCCGGCGGCGCCGTAGTTGCGGACGAATTCTTCGCTGACGTCGTAGGGGAAGACTTCGGAGAAGACGCCGGCGTCGCGCACGCGGCGGGCGATCAGTTGGGTGACTTGGGAGCCGAAGTCGAGGATGAGGATTTTGGAGTGCATTGAGGCCAAGAATAGTAAGAAGGAATTCGGGCGGTGATAGAAAAAGCGGCCGTCGCCGGCCGCTTTTCGATTATTCCGAACGGTAGTTCGGCGCTTCCTTGGTGATCTGGACGTCGTGGACGTGCGATTCGCGCATGCCGGCCGACGTGATCTCGACGAATTCCGCCTTTTCGCGCAGTTCGTCGATCGTGGCGCAGCCGCAGTAGCCCATCGACTGGCGCACGCCGCCGACCAGTTGATAGATGATCGCCAGCACGCTGCCCTTGTAGGCGACGCGGCCTTCGATACCTTCCGGCACGAACTTGTCGGCCTTCGCCTGTGCGTCCTGGAAGTAGCGGTCGGCCGAACCCTCGGCCATCGCGCCCAGGCTACCCATGCCGCGGTAGGATTTATAGCTGCGGCCCTGGTACAGGATGACTTCGCCCGGCGCTTCTTCGGTGCCGGCAAACATCGAGCCCATCATGACGGTCGAAGCGCCCGCCGCGAGTGCCTTGGAAATGTCGCCCGAGAAGCGGATGCCGCCGTCGGCGATGCAGGGCACGCCGCTGCCGGCCAGCGCTTCGGCCACATTCGAGATCGCGGTGATTTGCGGCACGCCGACGCCGGCGACGATCCGCGTGGTGCAGATCGAGCCCGGGCCGATGCCGACTTTCACCGCATCCGCGCCATGTTCGACCAGCGCCCTGGCGGCCGCCGCGGTGGCGATGTTGCCGCCGATGACGTCCACGTGCGGGTAGCGGTCCTTGATCCATTTCACGCGATCGAGGATGCCCTGCGAGTGGCCGTGCGCCGTGTCGACCACCAGCACGTCGACGCCGGCCGCGACCAGCAGCTCGATGCGCTCTTCGTCGCGCTGGCTGACGCCGACCGCCGCGCCGACGAGCAGCTTGCCCTGCGCATCTTTCGATGCGAACGGGTGCTCGTGCGACTTCATGATGTCTTTCACGGTGATCAGGCCGCGCAGTTCGAACTCGTCGTTGACGACCAGCACGCGCTCGAGGCGGTGCTTGTTCATCAGGCGCTTGGCTTCCTCGGTGTTCGCTTCCTCGTTCACGTACACGAGCTTTTCGCGCGGGGTCATCTTGGTGCGCGCTTCGGCGTCGAGGTCTTCCTCGAAACGCAAATCGCGGTTGGTGATGATGCCGACCACCTGCTTGCCCTCGACGACCGGGAAGCCGCTGAAGCCATGCTGGTGCTGGAGGGCGATGACGTCGCGGATCTTCATGCTCGGGGGCACGATGATCGGGTCGCGCAGCACGCCGGCCTCGAAACGCTTGACGCGCGCCACTTCACGAGCCTGGTCCCTCGCGTTCAGGTTCTTGTGGATGATGCCGATGCCGCCTTCCTGCGCCATCGCAATGGCCAGGCGCGCTTCGGTCACGGTGTCCATCGCGGCGGAGAGCAGCGGGATGTTGAGCGTGATGTTGCGAGTCAGCTTGGTGCGAAGGGAGGTATCGGCCGGAAGAACATTCGAGTAGGCCGGGACGAGCAGCACATCATCGAACGTGAGTGCTTTTTGAAGTAAACGCATAGCATTTTCCTATAGGCGCAAAAGCGAATTATACAGAATGCAGGGAAAGGCGGCGCCCGTGGCAAAAAAAAGACCCCTGATCCTGCCAACCCCGGCCTTTCATTGACAGCGGTCCTGAATCATGAGGAAATCGGAGATCGTACTTTGAGGAAATATTTTGATGACGCAAACGCCACTCCGCCCTCTCCTTCGTCGCCTGGCCGGCATCGCCCTCCTCTGCTGCGCCGGCATGGCCCAGGCCCAGTTCGTCTGGATCGCGCCGAACGGCACGCGCCAGTATTCGGACCAGCCGCCGCCGCCCGGCACCCCGGCCTCGAAAATCCTGAAGGCGCCGGGCCGGCCCGTGGCGCCGATGGCCGCGCTGGATGAGACTGCGGCTGCGGCTGCCGTCGTGAAACCGAAAGGATCGACGCTTGCCGAGCGCGAGGCGGACTACCGCAAACGCGCGCAGGAACGGGGCGAGGCCGAACGCAAGGCGGAAACGCAAGCGCAAGGCGCTGCCGCAAAGCGCGAATACTGCGACGAAATGCGCAAGTCGAAACGCGCCTACGATTCCGGCATCCGGATCAAGGAAGTGGGCAAGGATGGCCAGCAGCGCGTGCTGACCGACAGCGAGCGCGGCCAGCGCATGGCCGGGCTCGACAAGGCGCTGGCGGACTGCCGCTAGCGCTGCAGGGACGAGGCGTCTTTTTTGGCGGCGCGCTTGCGGCGCGAATCCTTCGGGTCGGCCACCAGCGGCCGGTAGATTTCGATGCGGTCGCGGTCGCGCAGGGTCGTCTCGAGCGTTTTCTTTTTGGCGAAGATGCCGACCGGCTGGGTCACGAGGTTAATGTCCGGGAAGGCCAGCAGCACGCCGCTGCCCTCGATCGCCTGGCCGATGGTGGTGCCCTGCGGGACCTGCATCGGGTGCAGGAATTCGGCGCGATCGGTGGCGTAGCAGACCACCACCTCCAGCATCCCGGCCATGGTGGCAGCCAATGCGTCAGCCATACACCACCTCGGCCCGCTTGCAGAACGAGTCGACCATGCTGTTGGCGATCATGCCGAAAACGGGGCCGACCAGCTGCTCCAGGATGATGCTGGAGAACTCGTAATGCATGTCGAAGTCGATCTTGCAGGCGTCGGCGCGCAGGGCCTTGAAATTCCAGGTGCCCTCGAGCATCTTGAAGGGGCCGTCGACGAGGTGCATCTTCATTTGCGTCGGGCGCAAGTTGTGGTTCGAGGTGGTGAAGCTCTGCTTCACGCCATGGAAGTTGATGGCCAGGCTGGCCACCAGCTTGTCCTCGGTGCGCTCGAGCAGCTTGACGCCGCCGCACCATGGCAGGAACTTCGGATAATCTTCCACTTTCGCCACCAGATCGAACATCTGTTCAGCGCTGTAGCCCAAGAAAACTGATTTGTGCACTACTGCCATTGGTCAACCGTTTGTTATGATGTTGGACAAGTTGCATTTCTGTGCCCATCAGGGCGCGATAGCCGTAGTTTAACCGACCCGCGAATTTTCGCTATTTCATGAGCATCGCTGACAATAAAAAAGCATTTTTCGACTACTTCATCGAGGACCGTTACGAGGCGGGCCTGATGCTGGAAGGTTGGGAAGTCAAAGCCATCCGCGACGGCCGCGTCAACATCAAGGAAGCCTACGTCGTCGTGCGCGGCGACGAGTTGTTCCTGTTCGGCGCGCACATCAGCGCCTTGGGCACCGCGTCCGCCTTCAGCCACCCCGAAGCCCTGCGCACCCGCAAACTGCTGCTGCACCGCGCCGAGATCGACAAACTGCGCGGCAAGGTCGAGCGCTCGGGCTATACGCTCGTGCCGCTCAACCTGCATTTCAAGGGAGGCCGCGTGAAATGCGAGGTCGGCCTCGCCAAGGGCAAGAAGCAGCACGACAAGCGCGCCACCGAGAAGGATCGCGACGCCAAGCGGGAAGTCCAGGCGGCGCTGAAGACGCACAAGCGTTGATCGGCAAGCGTCGTTGCGCGATCGCGCATCCGGTGGATGGCCGGCGGGGGAGCCGCCCCCGAATCACGCCAGCTTGCTCAACCTCCACGCCGCAAAGCTCCCCGCCAGCCCCACGCCCACCCCGCACGCCAGCTTGAACGCACTGTCGAACAACAAGGGCGCGACCAGCCCCGACACCAGCGCGAACGACATCATCTGGATAAACCCGAGCATCGACGACGCCAGCCCGCGGTTATCCGGGAACAGCGCCAGCGCATTCATCTGGATCGCCGGCATCGCCACCGCGAGGCCGAAGGTATATATCGCCAGCGGCAGCACCGCCCACGGCACCGCCGCCGGGAAGAGCGCGTTGTAGCCGATGTTCAGCACCGCCGCGGCCAGCATCGTGCCGAAACCGATCCACTTCATCCTGCCTGGCGCCATCTTCGCGGCACGCTTGCCGCCCCAGGCCGATCCCAGCACCATGCCGCCGATGAGCGGAATGAACATCCAGGCGAATGCCGTTTCCGGCAGGCCGAGGATCTCCATCACGAAGTTCGCCGCCGAGCCGATGTAGAGCGACAGGCCGCCGAAGGCCAGGCCCACCGACAGCGACAGCAGCAGGAACTGCGGATGGCGCAGCACCTTCAGGTAGTTGCGCGCGATCGTGCCCAGGTGGAAGCCCTGGCGCTTTTCAGGCGGCAGGCTTTCGGGGAGCAGGCGCAGCGTCATCGCGACCAGCAGCACGCCGAAAGCGGCCAGGAACAGGAAGGTCGAGCGCCAGCCGAAGTGCACGTGCAGCCAGCCGCCGATGATCGGGGCGATCGCCGGCGCCAGCCCGAACACCATCATCATGTTCGACATCATTTTCTGCGCCTCGGCGCCCTTGAAGCGATCCTGCACGATCGCCTGGCCGATCACCGAGCCGGCGCCCGCCGACAGGCCCTGCAGCGCGCGGCAGGCCAGCAGCCAGCCGAAGGTCGGCGCGAAGACGGCGCCAAGCGAGCCGATCGTGTAGAGCACGAGGGCGACGAGGATCACGCGGCGCCGGCCGAAGGAATCGGACAAGGTGCCGTAGAACAGCATCATGAAGGCAAAGGTAAACAGGAAGACGGAGAGCGTCTGCTGCACGGCCACGGGGCCGACCCCGAATTCGCGTCCGATGGC
>JAQGLR010000476.1 GCA_028292765.1 Massilia sp.
GGCTTCAAGGCGATCTTCAACCTGGAAGCCCGTGTCGAACTCGACACCGGCAGCCAGCAGCCAACCCTGATCAGCGACAACCGCGGCCTGTACCTGGAGCGCGGCCTGGATGCATTGAATGTGTTCAGCCCGGCGATTGCTCCAGGGCTGCGCGCAGCGCTGTACACGCCGGGCGCCCCGGCCGTCAACCAGGAGCGCGCGCTGTTTGACCGTACCGCGATGGTCGGCCTGATTACCCCGGTCGGCGCCGTGCTGGTGGGCCGTATGTACACCCCTGGCTACGAAGTGTTCGCCGCCGCCGATGCGTTCGAATCGGGCATGGTCGGCACCTGGGGCCACGTCACCGGCGGCACCGCCGGCTTCACGGCACTGGGCGCGGACATCCGCTCGCAGGAATCGGTCCAGTACCGCATTGCCCATCCGTCGGGCTTCGGCGGCTCGCTGATGTACGCCAAGCAAGGTTCGGGCTACCTCGGCCGCTATAGCAAGTTCCAGGGCATCGCAGGCACCTACAAGGCCAACGGCTTCGACGTCGGCATCGGCTACAACCAGGGCTACGACCAGCAGGGCCGCGCGAGCCTGCGTACCCGTACCGTCGGTGGTTCCTACACCCTGAACCAGTTCAAGTTCTTCGCCGGTTACCACGACCAGCGCAACCGTAACTCGGTCCTGATCGCCGATTATCTGGCCGCATGGGATGCGCGCATCGCACCGGCGCTGGCCGTCGCGCCGGCACCGATTCGTGCTGCCGCCCGCAATACCTTCGAGGGCATCATGCGGACCAACACGCTGACCGATGCGAACAGCTACCAGGTGGGCGCGCACTACAAGCTCGGCAGCGGCCGACTCATGGGCTCGTATGCCTACCAGAACGACCTGACGGCGTCCAACAGCGATGCCTCCATGTTGGCTGTTGCGTACGATCACTTCCTGTCGAAGCGTACCGACGTGTATATCGCCGCCTCCAGGATCAAGAACGAGAACCTGGCCCAGTACGCGCCAGGCATCTCCGGTTCGCCGGGCGGTTTCACCCCTTCGGCGGGTGAAGACGGCCGCGCACTCCAGATCGGCGTGCGTCACCGCTTCTAAGCCAACGCTTCTAAGCTGGACTGAGCACGACAGCAACAAGGGCGCCTGCGGGCGCCCTTTTTCTATCCGCCCTCCCTCCCCTCTCGGGTAGAATTGCGCTCACCCAATTCCTCGCAAGCCACTCCAATGACCGTCACCCCCGACTCCGCCGCCGTTGCCCAATTCCTGGCGGACAATCCGCAATTTTTCCAAGAACACGCCGGCCTGCTGGGCGAGGTCAAGCTGTCGAGCCCGTTAACGGGGAAAACGGTGTCGCTGCAAGAGCGCCAGATGGAAGTCATGCGCGCCAAGTACAACGCGCTCGAGCGGCGCCTGGCCGACCTGATGCGCGTGGCGGCCGAGAATACCGTGCTCCTCCAGCGCTTCCACGCCTGGCACCTGGCGCTGCTCAAAGCCAGCGCCGGCGGCGCCGTGGCGCAGGACCTGGTCGATGTGCTGGTCGCCGGCCTGGTCGAACATTTCGGCGTGCCGCAGGCCACGCTGCGCCTGTGGAACCTCGCAGCCGGGCATGCGGACGCCCCGTTCTCCGCCGGGGTGACCGGGGACGCGCGCCTGTTCGCGTCAAGCCTGCGCGCGCCCTACTGCGGCCCGAACAAGGATTTCGAGGCGGTGCGCTGGCTCGACGACGCCGACAGCGTGCGCTCGATCGTGCTGCTGCCCTTGATCAGCGCTGGCCAGACCTTTGGCCTGCTCGTGCTCGGCTCGCCCGACGCCGAGCGTTTCAGCCCGGCGATGTCCACCGACTTCCTGGTCCAGCTGGGCCAGAGCGCCAGCGCTGCGCTGTCCCCGCTGCGCGCCTGACGTGGAAACGGCGCGCGAGGACTGGGCCGGGCGCTACCTGCGCGAACTGGCCACCCAGCGCCAATTGTCCGGGCACACGGTCGCGGCCTACCGGCGCGACCTGCTTGAACTTGCCGCTCTCGCGGGCCACGACGACTGGCCGGCGCTGACCCATGCCGACATGCGCCGTTTCGCCGCGCGCCTGCACGCCGGCGGCCAGGAACCGCGCACGATCGCGCGCAAACTGTCGGGCTGGCGCGGTTTCTATGCCTGGCTGTCGCGCCAGGTCAGCCTGGCGGCCAACCCGGTCGAGGGCGTGCGCGCCCCGCGCCGGCCAAAGACGCTGCCCAAGGCACTGGCCGTGGACGCCGCCGTCCAGCTGCTGGAGGCGAACCGCCACGGCCACCCGGAACCCGCCGAACTGTGCAACCGCGCGATGTTCGAACTGCTGTATTCGAGCGGGCTGCGCGTGTCCGAGCTGGCCGGGCTCGACCTGGCTTATACGAGCGGCGACGGTAGCCCTTCGCTGGGCTGGTTCGATGCGGCGGCCGGCGAAGTCGTGGTGACCGGCAAGGGCGGCAAGATGCGCCGGGTACCGGTCGGCGGCCCGGCGCGCGACGCGCTCGCGGCCTGGCTGGCGGTGCGCCCGCCGGCGCTTGATGCCAGCGCCGCCCTGTTCCTGTCCAGCCGCGGCGCGCGCATCACGCCGCGCGTGGTGCAGCAACGCCTGAAACAGCATGCGATCCGGGCCGGCTCCCCGACCCACGTCCATCCGCACGTGCTGCGCCACTCGTTTGCCTCGCACCTGCTGCAGTCCTCGGGCGACTTGCGCGCCGTGCAGGAACTGCTGGGCCACGCCAGCATCACGTCGACCCAGGTGTACACGGCGCTCGACTTCCAGCACCTGGCCGCCGTGTATGACCGAGCTCATCCGCGAGCGAAAGCGAAGTAAGCAAACGCTCGCCTGAGCTGGCGCAAGGCTTGCTACGGTTGATGGTGGCAGATTGCAAATTACGGCATAATCTTCCGATTCTCCTTGCCCTACCAGGCTGAACTGAACGCGAACCTATGTCCTCTCCCTCACTGTCCCCCGCATTGGCGCCCGCATTGCCCCCGGTCCCGACCACCATCCTGACCGGCTTCCTCGGCGCAGGCAAGACCACGCTCCTCAACCGCATCCTGCGCGAGGAGCATGGCCTGCGCATCGCCGTCATCGAAAACGAGTTCGGCGAGGAAAACATCGACAACGAAATCCTGGTCCGGGACAGCAGCGAGCAGATCGTCGAGATGAACAATGGCTGCATCTGCTGCACCGTGCGCGGCGACCTGATCGTCGCGTTGACGAACCTCGCGCAAAAGCGCGAAGCCGGCGAAATCGCTTTCGACCGCGTCGTCATCGAAACGACGGGCCTGGCCAACCCCGGCCCGGTGGCCCAGACTTTCTTCGTCGACGAAGGCGTGGGCGCCCATTACATGCTCGACGCCGTGGTGACGGTGGTGGACGCGCGCCATGCGATGGACCAGCTCGACCGCCACGAGGAAGCCCAGCGCCAGGTCGGCTTTGCCGACAAGATCCTGCTCTCGAAGCTGGACCTGGCCGACGCTGCCGAAGTCGAAGAGCTGAAAACGCGCCTGAAGCGCATCAACCCGCGCGCGCCGATCTCGACCTCCGACTTCGGCCGTGCCCCGATCGCCGAGGTGCTCGACCTGCGCGGCTTCAACCTGAACGACAAGCTCGAACTCGACCCCGACTTCCTGCGCGCAGACGAGCACGAACACGATCACGAACACCATGGCCACGCTGCCTGCGAGGAGCACGGCCACGTCCACAGCGAGACCTGCGGCCACAGCAGCGACCACCACCACGCGCACCACAGCGACGACATCGCGGCGTTCGTGTTCAAGAGCGAGCGCGCGTTCGATCCGGAACGCCTCGACCAGTTCCTCGGCAGCATGGTGCAGGTCTTTGGCCCGAGCATGCTGCGCTACAAGGGCGTGCTGTCGATGCAGGGCGCCGACCGCAAGGTCGTATTCCAGGGCGTGCATCAAATCATGGGCAGCGACCTCGGCGCGAAGTGGGAGGCTGGCGAAGCGCGTGGCAGCAAAATGGTTTTTATTGGTAAAAATTTACCGAAAGACGTATTTATCCGCGGATTGGAACAATGTTTGGTATAAACTATCCCGGTTTAGCGGTACCGCTTGCGCACCGAGAGGAACGCGACAGGTACTGACGATTGACCGCTGCGAAGAACGCAGCGAAGAGCGCAGCGAAGACGGCAGGCACGCATGGGCCGTCATGGCAGCGGCAAGGGCGCGCACCCTTCAGCAAGGGTGCTACGGCTGAGCTAGCTGATAGAATGAAAACCTCTGTCGTATCGAAGGTAAGTGAAGTCATGACCAAAACAACGAAATCGAATGCCGCCACGGCCGAAACCCGACTCTTGACGGAAGAAGAAATTCGGGCGATGGGCGAAGAGGACTACATGAACCCGGCCCAGCTCGCGTTCTTCAAGGACCGCCTGCAGCAGCTCGAGAAGGAACTGCTGAAAAACGCCGGCGAGACCACGGAACACCTGCGCGAGACCGTCCTCGTCCCCGACCCGGCCGACCGCGCCACCATCGAGGAAGAACACGCCCTCGAACTGCGCACCCGCGACCGTGAGCGCAAGCTGCTCAAGAAGGTGCAGCAATCGCTGGCCTCCATCGACGGCGGCGACTATGGCTGGTGCGAAGAAACCGGCGAGCCGATCGGCATCCCGCGCCTGATCGCACGCCCAACCGCCACGCTGTCGCTCGAAGCCCAGCAGCGGCGCGAACTGAAGCAAAAGCTGTACGGCGACTGATCCTCCCAGGCTCGGCCTTCGAGAAGCATGCGCACGCCGCATGCTTTTCGCATTTTTACACCAATAGTTCCCCCCGCACGGCACAACCTGCATGCCCTCATAAACTTTCCCATCGGATACACTAGCGTCGCCTGCACAGCCTTTGTGCGGGCGCACGTGCGCGCGGGACGCCCCGGGCGCGTCCATGCTAACGTCGTGATGAGCGCTGCACACCTGATCAGTCAACGACAAACGGGAACGACGTGGGCTTCTTCTCCTTTTTGCAGAAAAAGAACGAGGAACCGGCAACCAGGCCGGCGGCAGGCCCGCGTCCCGAGGAAACGCCGCCCCTCGGGTCTCCGCTCGGGTCGCCTGTCTTTAGCGAGGCCGAGCGCGAACGCCAGCGCGAAATCGCCCGCGCCACCGCCGCCAAGATCGACGCGATCGAACTCGAGATGACGACGGACATGTTCGCCGACACCGAGGCCGCCTGGGGCAGCACGCGCCGCGCCCCGGCGGCGGCGACGGCAGCG